>JAJYRV010000095.1 GCA_021793935.1 Actinomycetes bacterium
CGCACCGCCGCCGACTACTGCAACATCCAAATGCCTTCCTTCTGCCTGCCGCCCACGGCTGGATATTTCGCTACGACCGGCCAGGTCCTTGCGTGAGAGTCTAGGGAAGGTCGTTCCCGGGAAGGTAACCATGTAGGTTGATCTGCATGCCCCTTCCCGTTCCACAGCTGCTCTCGGTACCCGCCGGCTCGGTTACGCTGCGCAATGCACGCACGGGCACGTCACGGATCGTGGAGCTACAGAGTTTTGACATCGCACCGGTGCCCGTGACGTGGGAGCTGTATTCGCGGATGCTCGACCTTCCCATTCCCAATGGAGATGACGGCCGTACTCCGGCGCATTCGGTCTCCTGGTGGGCTGCGGTGCGCTGCTGCAACATCCTCTCCCGAGCAGAAGGTCTGGCCCCTGCGTATCGCCAGGATGAATCCGGGGTGTCCTGGGACGTGAGCGCGGACGGGTTCCGTTTACCTACCGAGGCGGAGTGGGAGTTCGCCTGCCGCGCCGGATCGGAAGGCCCGCGATACGGACCGCTGGCAGACATCGCGTGGACGAGCGAGGACGCGGTGGAGCGCGCGCAGCAGGTGGGTCTCAAGCAACCCAACTCGATCGGGCTTTTCGACATGCTGGGCAATGTGTGGGAATGGTGCTGGGACTACGCCGATCCGGCCCGTTACGCGAATTACCGGGTCCTTCGCGGAGGCGGCTGGGCGGACCAGCACTGGAGCGTGCGCGCATCCGTGCGGCGGGGCAGCATGCCCGAGACGAGGCTTGACGATATTGGGTTCCGGTTGTGCCAAGGGCCAGTAGGGGCGCCGGGCGCTCGGGCGGGCCAGGGCTGGTCGGAAACGGCCGACGACGAGCGTGCGCAGATCGGCGGCTTGCTTCCGCCCGGCTGGACGCCCCTGGGAAGGTGAGAGGGTACGGCGCCCCTACTCCTCGGCGTTACTGATGGGAGCCGCGTGCTGACGGCTGAGCGCGCGCAGTAGCGAGCGGTCGAAGGCCACCGTCGGCACCGCGACGACGGCCACGGCGACGATCCCACCGAGAAGCGCCGCCCCGATTGTGGCGACCGGTCCGGGCGAAGCGCCGAGAATGAGGCTCACGCACCAGCGCCCGGCCACTGCCCCGGCGATCGATCCGGCGGCGGCGATCGTCGCGGTGAGGAGGGTTTGTTTCATCAAGCGCCGGTGGGTGATAAGCCGGCTGATCCCCCACAGCATGCCTCCGGCCGCGATCGTCATTCCGACGATGTGGCCGATGCCCAAGCCGACGAGCGCCGTCGTCTGATACTCCTCCCGGGAGGCGCCTTCACCCGGAGAGAGCAGGTTCACCGCGACGAGGGCGACCACGACGAGGCTGAGCCACCCGGCGGCGGTGGCGATGACGGCTCCGCGTTGGCGCCCCGCCGAGTAAAGCACCCGGGAACCGTGAAAGATGAGGGAGAACCCGATGAGCCCCGGAGCCATCCACGTGAGGCCGTCGGCGAGCCCGGGCATGGGATCGCGAATTTCGAAGAGCCGCTGAACTGACGGCGCGACCGCAGCGACGGAAGCGACCGCCATGAGGGAGGCCACGAGCACGACCCGGGTGGATTCATCCACCGTTCGTTCGAAGACGATTCCCCGGCGAGTGTCGGCGAGTTCGGCGATCCGGGGAAAGAAGACGGTCGCGATGGGCACGACGAGCACGGCATAGGGCAGAAGGTACACCGCTTGGGCGTATTGGAACACGTTGATCGTGCCATCCACGCCGTAGCCGCGGGAGATCCACACGATCGCGAGCACCGAGATCTGCTGGGCGAGGAGGGAGCCGATACCGGCGAGCGCGAGCGAACGCGCCCGGACCGCGACCCCTTCGGGAAACCGGAGGCGGGGCCGTAGCCGGACCCCGCTGCGGCGGACGGGGATGAGCAGGGGCAGGCTGAGCGCGGCGACCCCCGCGGTGGTTCCCCACGCGAGCCATGCGAGGGAGGCGTCGGAGAGCTGCTCGGGGGAATCCTGCAGCCCGTCGGCGAGCAGCCCGAACACGAAGTAGCTCACGATGACGACGACGGTCGAGGCGATCGGCGCCAGCACGGGAGCGAGGAAGCGCTTTTGGGCCTGCAGCACCCCGGTGAGCACCACCCCGATGCCGTACAGCACGACCTGGGGGGAGAACACGATGAGGAACATCGTTGCGAGGTCAGCCTGGGTCTGTGCGTCCGATCCCACCGAAACGGGGAACAACAGCGCGATCGGCCGGGCGAAGATCGCCAGCAGCGCCCCCACCGGGATGAGGATGATGATGGTCCAGGTGAGGAGCGCAGAGGCGATGTCGTTGACGTCGCTTCGCAGCTTCTTCGCCAGCGGCGCCGCGAGGAGGGGCACGACCGCTCCGGCGAGCGCCCCACCCGCGACCACCTCATACAGGACGTTGGGGATGGTGTTCGCGGAGGCGTATGCGTTGGCGGTCGCCGAGGAGCCGAGCGCCCAGGCCTGCACGAGCCAGCGGCCGAACCCCATCATCCGGGAGACGATGGTGAGGACGGCGATCATTCCCGCCGCGCCTGCGACCCCGGCGAGAACTCGTTTATTGATCACGTGCGGCCCCACGCGTCCAGCCGGGCAAGGGCGGGACGGCTCTCGATCACCTTGGAGAAGCTCACCTTTTCCGAGGTGAGGATCAGACCGGTCACGGCGGCGAGCGCACCCGCGCGGCTACGTGCACGCGGATGGCTCGCGAGGGCGACGCCGAGGAGCGCACCGAGGGCGTTCGCGCCGACGTCCCCCAACATCGTGGTTTCGTTCAGATCGCGGGGGGCGGCGCCGAGGGCGACACCGGCGGCGGTGTGGGCGAGTGCGCGCCCTTCCCGGTTGCGAGGATCGGCGGCGATCCCTGCTGCGAGTCCGGCGCAGACTTTCAGGGCGCGGCCGGGGCGGAGATCGAAAAGGTTGATGAGGTTAGCTGTGCCGGCGATGAGGGCGCCGGAGGTGAGCGTGTCGACGGCGAAACTCGCCTTCCCACCCGCGCGCCCACGGGCAATCATTCCCGCGCCGAGGACGGCCGCGGCGGAGATCCCGAGGAGTTTCACCGCGCCCGTGGTCAATTCCCCGCGGGCCAGAGCCTTCAGGTGCCCTTTCAACCCTTTCGCCGCGGCGGGCTGGGCCGCGAAGTCGTCCGCGCATCCGGTCGCTGCAGCGACGCCGGTCGCGAGCAGGGCGGGCGCCCGCAGCGGGGACGGCAGCCTCGCCGCGCCCACCACGGAGGCGGCCGCAGTGGCAACCCCACCAGCGAGATTCACGGTGCTGCCGCGGAAGTTCTTCCGCTCCCACGCCGCTTGGCCGGCGGTGAGTTTCAGCAGTGCCTCCTGGGCACCGCCGGTGAGCGCAGCGGAGAAGAACAGCCGTTGAAGCGCCCGAGTTCTCACACCAGCACCCCGGCCCCGACGGGCACCTCGGCCACGCCGGCGGCGTCCGGATCAGCTTCTTCCTCGTCGTCTTCTTCCTCCGGTTCGATCGGGTCGGGTGCGCTGATCTCCACCTCGGGCGGGAACACCGCGTCCGCGCCGCCGGCGAATCCGAAACTACCCTGTTCGCCGGAGACGACGACGGCGAGCGCCCGGGGTACGAGGATCTCACCCGCGGTGGTGGCGATGCTGTCGGTCGTCGTGTACGTCTCTGCCGCGTCGGAATCGGCTCGGATGAGGCTGATGAGTGTGCCCTCGGCGTCCGTGCCGGAGATGAGGGTGCGGGAACTGGCGGTGCCCTTGACGAGACCGAGTTCGGCGGCCCGCACTTCGTCCGATGCGGCGGAATCCGAGGCGATGACGACGGTGAGCAGGGTCGGCAACACGTCGCCGTCCACGCTCAGCAGGTCCGAGGAGCGCAGGAGGTCCATGATCGAGGTGGCGTCCTCCGACGGTTCTTGCGGGTCGGCCGGGTCGTAGTCGGAGAGGGCCTGGTCGAGGGCGGCCCCGATGACCGATTCGGCGCTCGCGTCGTCGGCGGGTTCGGGGTCCATGTAGGCGCTGAGGTTGCCCGCGATACCGGAGCGGAAGGGCCGCTTGGCCGGGTCAGTGAAGTCCTCGCTCACCTCCACGATGTTGAGGACGCTCGCGCCGGCTGTGGTGAGGGTGTCGCCGATCGTGTTGATCGTGCCCGAATCGACTCCGGGGAGCGCGACGAGGCTCACCGTGTAGGACGGCAGCACATCTTCGATGAGGGCGTTCGAGGCTCCGGTGATGAATGCGTTCGTGTTGTTCAACGCGTCTTGGTTCTTGTCGAGCTCCTCGCGCAGCTCCTCTTTTTCCTGTCGGAGTTGTTCCACCTGCCCCGAGAGTGACTCGGCGATGTAATCGCGCAGCGGCCCGGCCCCGAGCACGATGCCCACGGCGAGGGCGAGGAACACGGAGATGAGGGAGACAATGTGGTAACGAAAATCGATCACGAGGACCTCACTAGAACAGGGCCGAAAACAGGTTGGAGACCCAGTTGAAAAAGTTGTCGATACGGGCTGCGACGATGCCGAAGAAGGCCTGACCGGCGGGGGTGGCGGCCATCGCTGCGACGAGCGCGGCAATGCCGGAGAGGATGAGGAGCACCAGGGTCCAGTTGGAAATGCGGTGCCGGT
Organism: Actinomycetes bacterium; assembly: GCA_021793935.1. The sequence continues at coordinate 4,609 of JAJYRV010000095.1, forward strand.
AGAGCCGCGAGACTCCCTTGGCGTCGATGAGCTTGCCCCCTACCCGCAGCCGGGTGAGGAAGGTGGAAGCCATCCCGGCCCGGCCCTTGTCGAGGAATTCAATGAGGGTCTCGTGGGTGCCGACCGCGACGATGAGTTCCGCCCCCTTGTCGTCGGCGAGGAGCATCGCGACGTCTTCGCTCGTGCCGGTCGCGGGAAACACCGTGTACTCCACCCCGAGGCGTTCCACCCGCTCCTTGCCCGGGGCCCGCCCGTCACGATAACCGTGGACGACGATCTCTGCCCCGGAGGTGAGTGCCCGGTCGGACACGGAGTCCATGTCGCCCACGATCATGTCGAGCTTGAAACCCGCTTCCAAGATCGCGTCGGCGCCGCCGTCGACCCCGATGAGGAGGGGTCGGTATTCGCGGACGTAGGAGCGCAGCATCGCGAGGTCTTCTTTGTAGTGGTAGCCGCGCACGACGATGAGCACGTGCCGCCCGTGCATCGAGGTCTTCACCTCGGGCACGCCTAACCCGTCGAGGAGGAGGTCGCGTTCCTTGCGCAGATACTCCATCGTGTTCGCCGCGAAGGCCTCCATCTGCACCGACAGCCCCTCGCGGGCGGCAGCCATCGCTTGCTCAACTATTTCTGGGGTCTGTTCCACGCCCTCCGCGATCGCGGTGCCATCGGTGTCGTACACCGTTGCCCCGTCGATGCGTACTTCTGCGCCTTCGGTGATCGCCATGATCTGCGAACCGAGGTCGTCGATGAGCGGGATGCCTGCATCGAGCAGAATCGCGGGACCGAGATTCGGGTATCGCCCGGACGTCGATTTCGCGGCATTGAGAACCGCCCGCGGCTTCTTCGCCACGAGGGCCTCCGCGCTCACCCGGTCGATGTCGACGTGGTCGATGATCGCGATTTCACCGGGCTGCAGACGCTTGGTGAGCGTCTTAGTGGACGCGTCCACCCGAACCCGGTGTTCGTCGGTCGCGTCCGTCCCGCTCGCTGATCGAAATGGAAGTCTCATCGCGACTATCGTGCCACGACCCGGCGCGAAAGTAGCTCAGCGGCATGGGCGCGCGCCACATCCGAATTCGGGTCGCCCGAGAGCATCCGCGCAAGTTCACCGACCCGGTCGTCCCCCTCAACCGCGGTGATATTGCTGTTCGTCACCGCGTCAGCGCCATCCGTGGTCGTCTTGGTCACGACGACGTGGGTGTCGGCGAACGCGGCAACCTGAGCAAGGTGGGTGACGACGATCACCTGGGTGTGCCGGGCAAGATCCGCCAGTCGGCGCCCAATCGCCACCGCTGCTTTGCCGCCCACGCCCGCGTCGATCTCGTCGAATACGAAGGTGGGCAGCGGCCCGGATTTGCGGGCGGCGAGGGCAACTTCCAGCGCGAGCATCACGCGTGAGAGCTCCCCACCCGAGGCACCTTTTGCAAGCGGCCTGCGCGCACCCCCTCGGTTGGCGACCATTTCAAACTCCACCTCCTCCGCCCCGGTGGAGGTGATCTCCCCGCTGGGCGTGAGAGTGATGTAGACGGTGGCGCCCGCCATCGCGAGTTCGGCGAGTTCGCTGTTGACCGCGTCTTCGAGTTCTTTCGCCGCAGCAGCCCGGGCGGCACTGACGGTCTCGGCGAGTCGGGTGAGTTCGGCGCGCGCCTGGTCGAGGTTCGCCTCCAACCGCTCCCGCCCCTGCCCCGGTTCGGTCAGTTCCGCGAGGCGAGCGCGGGCGCGCTCAGCGTAGGCGAGCACCGCCGCATCCGGGTCGTCCGCCCCCTCCCCCGCGTAGTCCCGGGAGAGTTCCGCGAGCAGCGCGCGCCGGGCGTGCACCTCCTCGAGCCGAGCCGGATCGGCTTCGAGGCTCGTGCCGTAGGAGGAGAGTTCCACGCCGAGGTCGCTGAGTACGTGACCGGCCTCAGTGAGCTGATCGGCCCACTGCCCTAACTGAGTGTCGTATTCCCGGGCGGCATCGAGCGCGCTGCGGGCCGCCTCGAGCAGTTCCGCGATTCCCGGGGCGCCGCTCTCGAAGTCCCCACTGAGGGCTTCATGCGCGGTCGCCGCCGCGATCCGCAGTGCCTCTACGTTACTCAGCCGCTCGGATTCCTCCCGTAGCGCACCCTGTTGCCCGGGCTCGACTTCGGCCGCATCGATACGTTCGAGAGCTCGGGTGAGGGCGAGGACATCCCGTTCCCGGTGCTCGGCCTGCGCGTCCCACTCCTGCAGCTCCTCCTCGGCCCGGACCATCTCGCGGTAGGCGGAGGCGAGCGCGGCAAGGTTTTGTTGGTGCTCCTCGCCGGCGAACTCGTCCAGCGCCGCCCGTTGATGGGCAGCTGAGCGCAGCCGGATCTGATCGGACTGCCCATGCACGGTCACGAGTTCCGCGGCCACCTCGGCGAGGATCGCCTGCGGCACCGAACGCCCCCCGAGATACGCCCGCGAGCGGCCGGAAACGATGGTTCGGACGACGAGGAGGGCATCGTCGTCGAGCATCGCCCCCGCGTCGGCAGCGACGGCGATGGCCGGGTGGCCTGCGGGAGGGATGATCCGGCTCTCGGCGACGGCGCTGTCCGCGCCGGCGCGGACTGCCCCCGCGTCGGCTTTGCCGCCGAGAATGAGGTTGAGGCCGGTCAGGAGCATCGTCTTTCCCGCCCCGGTCTCCCCGGTAATCGCTGTGAGCCCGGGAGCGAGGTCGATCCGTGCCTCAAGGATGACCCCGAGGTTCTCCAGTTGCAGATCTTCGATCATCGCTTCTCGGGCCCTCCCCGCCACCCGGTTACGGGCAGGTTGA
>JAJYRV010000096.1 GCA_021793935.1 Actinomycetes bacterium
GATGGGTGCTGCGAAAGTTCGGCGAACTCCGCGACCACCTCAACTCCGTATCCTCCTTCAAGGTGGGTCTCACCTGGCAGATCATGCTCACCCTGGTCACGCCGATCGTGCTCGGATTCATGTTCCTCTCCGAGGTGATCAACCGGATCAATGAGGGTTACGGCGACATGCCGACCAGCTACGTCAACACATACGGGTGGGGGCTGTCGATCGGCATCATCGTGCTCGCCATCGTCCTCTCCCTCCTGCCCTGGCCCAAGGGAGTGGTTGAAACCAAAGGCCTCAACGAACTGGAAAGGAGCGAGGTTCGATGACCCCCGCCGCTCTCATCTTGATGATCATCGCGATCCTGCTGATCTGGGGCGGCCTCGTGGCCGCGATCGTCCACCTACGCTCCCACCCCGACGAGCCCGCTGGGGAGGAGCAGGGCACGGAGCCGGGTGTATATCCCAGCCGCTAGCCGCGCTCGTGAGCGCGCGAGGCAGCTGCTTCCGTCCCCCGGCGCAGTAGCCGCAGCGAAGCTCTAGACCGCTTCCACGGCCTCGACGATCGCGTCGAAGAGGAAATCGGCCTTCTCGATCGTCGCGTTCGGGCCCATGAGACCGATCCGCCAAATCCTCGACGCGTACGGCCCGGTGCCCGCGCCGATCTCGATGTCCTTGTTCTCCAGCAGCCATCCGCGCACCTTCGCCGAATCGACGCCCTCGGGCACGACAACCGAGGTGAGCATCGGAAGCCGGTGCCCCTCAGCGGCGAACAGTCCCCAGCCGCGCTCCTGCACGCGCGCTTGGAAGTGTTCACCCGCCTCCCGGTGGCGCTTCGCCGCCGCGGGGATCCCCTCGGCGAGCACCGCTTTCAACCCGGCATGGAGCCCGGCCACCATCCCGGTCGGCGCGGTGTGGTGGTACGTGCGCCCACCGCCGGCCCCGCCGGTGACGTACCCACCGAGCAGGCCGAGGTCGAGATACCACGATTGCGGCGTCGTCACCCGCCGATTCCACGCCCGCTCGTTGATCGTGAACGGCGCGAGCCCCGGCGGCACGCCCAGGCACTTCTGGGTCCCGGCGTACCCGACGTCGATCCCCCACTCATCCGCAGCGAGCTCCCAGCCGCCGATGGAGGTGACGGCATCGGCGAGCAACAGGGCATCGCCCTTCGCTGCCCCCATCGCGGCGACATCCGAGACGACACCCGTGGAGGTCTCTGCGTGCACCATCGCATACACCGCTGGCCCGGGGTGGGCCGCGACCATCCGCTCCACGTCCACCGGCTGGCCGTATTCGTGCTCCACCGTGATGACCTCACCCCCGCAGCGACGTGCCACGTCGGCCATCCGCTCCCCGAACAGGCCGTTGATCCCCACGACGACGACGTCCCCCGGGTGCACCGTGTTGACGAAGGCCGCTTCCATCCCTGCCGACCCCGTCGCTGAGAGCGGGAGCGTACGCTGGTTGTCGGTGCCCCAACACACCCGCAGCATGTCGCAGGTCTCATCCATGAGTTCCAGGAAGAGCGGGTCGAGGTGCCCGAGGATCGGCTGCGCCAGACCTTCCATCACTTCCGGATACGGATTCGTGGGCCCGGGGCCAAACAGGTGTCGGTGTGTTGCCATGGGCTCACACTACCGCGCTTGCCTCCCCTGTCCACAAGCCCTTGCCCGCCGCTCAGGATCGTCATCGTGGCCGGGAGTCTCCCGCTGCAGACACCCTCTAGGGTTGGAGGTGTGAATGATGAGTACCTGTGGCTAGAAGACATCGATGGGGAGACCGCCCTGAACTGGGTGCGGGAGCAGAACGCGGGGAAAGCGGAAAAGCTTGCCCAGCGGGAAACCTTCATCGCCGTGCGGGAGAAGATCCGCGGCGCCCTCGATTCGGATGACAAGATTCCCGGCGTCTCCAAGATCGGCGACCACTACTACAATTTCTGGCGCGACGCGCGTTCCGAGCGGGGCCTCTGGCGCCGCACCACGCCCGCCTCCTACCGCACCGACTCCCCGGAGTGGGAGACGGTTCTCGATCTCGACGCCCTCGCCGAGGAGGAAGGGGAGAACTGGGTATGGCACGGTGCGACGATCCTTCGCGAGGACGACGCGAACGGTGGGCGCGAGTACCGGTACGCGCTCATTTCTCTCTCGCGCGGCGGATCGGACGCTGATGTCACCCGGGAATTCGACCTCAGCACAAAAACCTGGGTGGAGGAGGGCTTCTACCGGCCCGAATCCAAGGGCGGGATGAGCTGGATCGACCGCGACACCGTGTTCGTGTACACCGACACCGGCGCGGGTTCACTCACCTCCTCGGGCTACCCCCGGCAGGTGCGCCGCTGGCACCGGGGAACCGCGCTCGAGGACGCCCCGATCGTCTACGAGGGCGAATCCGATGACATGTACATCCTCGCGGCCCACGATTCTACCCCCGGGTACGAGCGTGACTTCGTCATCCGCTCACGCGCCTTTTACGATTCGGAAATTTTTCTCCTCGAAGGTGAGGAGCTCACGAAGATCGACGTGCCCCGATCGGCCGAGGCGGGGGTGCACCGGGACTGGCTCGTGGTGGAACTCCGTGAGGATTGGCACGTACCCACCGGCTCGGGAGAGCAGCCCCCGGTCACGTACCCCGCGGGCGGTCTGATCGCGATCCGCTGGGAGGATTTCCGCGCGGGTAGCCGCAGCTTCCACACCCTGTTCGCCCCCACCGCCGCGACCTCTCTCGCGGGCGCATCATGGACGAAGAACCACCTCATCATCAACGTTCTCGAGGACGTCAAGACCCGGCTCTACATCCTCACTCCCTCGGCGGAGGGGTTCCAGCGCACCGCCTTCCCCGGGCTTCCCGAGGTCGGAACCGTCGCCGCTGGGGCGGTGGAATCGAAGTTCTCTGACGACGTGTGGGTCACCACCACCGACTTCCTCAGCCCCACCACGCTCTCCTTGGCAACGATCGCACCGCGCCCCCCGCAGGCAGCAGCTAACGCTCGCACCGCCGAGGACGCCGGGGGCTCAGACGCCACCGCCCTCACCGTGACGCGGGAGCCCCTCAAGTCCGCTCCCGCTTTCTTCGACGGGAGCAACCTCACGGCGACGCAGCGATTCGCCACCTCGAAGGACGGCACTCGGGTGCCGTATTTCCTCATCCACCGCGCCGACCTCGCTCCTGGCGATTCCCTGCCGACGCTGCTGTATGGGTACGGCGGGTTCGAAATCTCCCTCACCCCGAGCTACTCCGCAGGGCTCGGCATCGGTTGGCTCGAACGCGGCGGGGCATACGCCCTCGCGAATATCCGCGGCGGGGGCGAGTACGGCCCGGCGTGGCACCAAGCCGCGCTGAAGGAGAACCGGCACAACGCGTACGAGGATTTTGCCGCCGTCGCCCGGCACCTCATCGATACCGGCGTGACGTCGGCCGCGCAGTTGGGGATCCAGGGAGGCTCCAACGGTGGGCTGCTCACGGGAAATATGCTCACCCGCTACCCCGAGCTATTCGGCGCGGTCGTCATCCAGGTGCCGCTGCTGGATATGAAGCGCTACTCCCACCTGCTCGCGGGCGCATCCTGGATGGCGGAGTATGGCGATCCGGATACCGCGGATTGGGAGTTCCTGGAGACCTTCTCCCCCTATCACTTGTTCGCCCCGGACGCCCACTACCCGCCGGTCCTCATCACCACTTCGACTCGGGACGACCGCGTGCACCCTGGGCATGCGCGGAAGATGGCGGCGAAGATGCTCGCTGCGGGCAAGGATGTGACGTACTACGAGAACATCGAGGGCGGGCACGGCGGGGCAGCGAACAACGCCCAGGCCGCGCACATGGCTGCGCTCGCCTACGAGTTCCTCGCAATCCGGTTGGGACTCACGGGATGAATCACTCGTCGAGGAGCCAATGATGCTGCAACCGCAGCGCACGCTCTAACCCGGCGGCGACTCCCGCGAGCGTGAGCGCAATATTCACCCCGGAAGGCAGCGCGATGGGAGAGGTGAACGTGAACCAGCCCGTACCCTCAGCGACCGCTTCGAGGAGCTGCGGAAGCTCCAACAGGAGTGAGACGACGAGGATCGACCACGAGAGCGCCCCGAGCAGCCTGCTCCACCCGCGGTGTTGCCGGTGGAACCTCATCCGCCACGCTTCTGCCGTACCCGGGATCGGCTGCAATTGCTGGGTGCCGCCCGGGAAGGTGAGGCGGACGCGTTTCATTCCATACGTGGAGAGTTCCGCCTCGATGAACGTCTCGTCACCGAGGGCGAACTGTGCCGGGCTTCGCTGCCACCGCCACTGCGCACCGTCGCGATAGAGGTAGACCCGTTCGTCGAGGTCGAAGAAGTTGACGTCGATGTCGTATCGAACCCCGCGATGGTCGGTGCCGAATCTCCCCCGCCAGATGGAGTCCCAGCGCCGGAGCGGGCGAATGGCGCTGCCATCGCCCGGTCTACTCTTTCTTCCTCGACCCGCTACCACAGCGCACGAGTATGCCAGGGGGAGTTCGAGAATGTCACGGGAAGCCCGGTGAGTGCTCCCATTCGGATCGGTTCACCCCTCTCCTGCTCGCGCGCAGACCCAGCCCGGTGGCATCACTCCCGTTGCGATGAGTGAACGGAGCTCCGCCGCCTGTTCGGAAGGCAGCTCGGTATCCAGGTGGGGGTAGACGATCGGTTCCTCCTTGGAGTTGTGCGACTCCAGCACCGCAAGCATCTCCTCGCATGCGCCGATGAGGGCGGCGCGATCGGAGCTGCTCGCCACCGCGTCGTCGTACCCGGCAAGAGCGTCGTCGAGGGCACCCATCTGCCGCCACAGCACTCCGTGTTCCCGTTCCATCACCATGATCGGCATCGTCAGTCCACCTTCACGGATCGGTGGGAACGCGAATACTTCCTCGAGATAGATGTGGCGCCGGAGCGCAGTCATCGCCGTTTGCAAGGGACCGGCGAGCGCGCCGATGGGGTCGCCTCGTTCCAGGCCGGCAGCGAACTCCTCGATACCCGAATCGATCTCGTGGTGCTCCTTCGTCAGCGCCTGCGCCAGGCTCGAATCGGCCATTTCCCCTCCTAAAATCCGGGTCGCGCGGTGTTGGGAAAAATTATACGGCGCGCTCAGCCCGCCGCGGCGGCTCGGTATCCGCCTCCCCTCGCCTTCATACGTGGCTGCGGGTTCGGGGATTACAGCTAGCGCCACCGCGCAACTGGCAGACTCGGGAGGTATGAGCACTGATGCACCCATTGCTGTGATTACTGGCGCGAACAAAGGGTTGGGGTACTTCACCGGGGAGGGACTGGCACGAAGGGGCTATCGGATCATCCTCGTCGGCCGCAGACACGACCGATTGGTTGCGGCGCAGGAGACGTTAAGAGCCCGAGTTCCCGGCGTGCGCACCGGAATCGCAGTCGCTGACTTCTCTGAACTGGCTACCGCCCGCAGCGGGGCAGATTCCTTGCACGAAGCGGGGGTGGAACGCATCGACGTGCTCGTGAACAACGCCGGCCTCATCCACGCACCCCGCACCCGTGAAGAAACCCCGGACGGGTGGAACTCGTCATGGCAACGAACCTCGTTTGCCAGGTGGCGTGGCTCGATGCGGTGTTCGATACGCTCGCGAGCGACGCCCGGCTCGTGTGGCTGGGGTCGCTGGCAAGTAGGATCTGGGACTCCGCTCCGAGGGACTTCCACAGCGAGCGCGCATACGGCCCGTGGCGCGCCTACACAAAGTCGAAGATCGCGGTGCAGGTGTTTGCGGTCGAGCTGGCGCGGCGGTTCGCGGCGGCGGGGTCGCGGCGTAGTTCGGTCATCGCCGATCCCGGCTATTCCCTCGGCGGCCTGACCGTGCGGATACCGGGAATCAATAACCCGACCTTTCGCAAGGGCCCGCGCGAACTCCTGCAGTGGCCGTTCGCTCAGGGGAAGCACACGGGGGCCGCGCCTGTGATTCATGCGGCCTCCGCCCCGGAGGTAGCCAGCGGCGACGGATGGGGGCCTCGGTGGTACACCAAAGGACGGCCTACACGGCGCGCACTCACCCGCACGAGCACTGATCGGGCGAACGGGTTACGCCTGTGGGATCAGGTAATCGCGGACGCGCATGCCGAGCGGCTCTCCGAAGCGCTGCCCGCGAGCTAGTGCCGCTGCAGCCCGGCCGCTACTCCCAGGAATCACCAGAATCCCATTCCGGTTTGGGCAGCTGCGGGCGCGGCCCGCACTCCTGCCAGAGTTGGTGAATATCCCGCCCCCAAGGATCGTCTTCGGGTTCCGGAATGCCGTAGTACGCCATCTCCTCCGCCGTCGGGTGATAGCAGGCTTCAGGACACGCTTCCGTCTTGGGCTGAGCATTAGGAAGATTCGCCGGCGGATCTGGTTCACGCACGGCGACCGATTGAGCGTCAGCGCTCTGATCGAAGCCACCGTGACGTTCTTCCCGCACGGGGGAGGCTGCCTTCGAGGAAACGCTACGGATGATGTCACCCCAGCGGTCAGCGAAGATCCATTTCCCCTGGCGACGCATGATCGTCACGTGGTGGTCATGCACGTAGCCATGGTGGAACCAACACAGAAGGATCCCCTGATCAACGCTCGTGGTTCCGCCGTACTTCCACCACCAGACGGAATGGTGGATTTCACCGTATCCGGGTGGTTCGTCGCAGTCTGGAAATTGGCAATGTCGGTCTCGAGCGATAATCGCCCGCGTCTGGTTCGCGGGAAAGATTCGCTTTTCTCTCCCTGCGTCCAAGATCGTCGACTCCGGCCCGAAAACCACTCGCATAAGTCTGGAGTCACAAGCTAATCGGGAAAGGACGGACGGCGGTATGGCGGTGCCGTCCTCAAGGGACGCGGGTTCTTTACCGACGAGTTTCGCAAAGTCGATCGCCGTGGAAATGATGTGCCCATCACCGGCCGTCCAGTTCTCGACCCACTCTGCCGGGTCAATTTCGTCGCCGGCATTGGCCCGGCTCTGGAACGCTACGCCCTCGCCATCCCGAGGACCGCCGGTGGCGAAGAGGGTCTGCTGGGCGCTGACGCCCGGGGTCACGCCCCCTTGCGGAGGGATCGCCGACCCGCTCGCCTCGCACAACGCGTGCAACGTGGGAAGCGGCACGGTGACCGTGAGGTGCGGCCGGATTCGGGCGCCGGGTAGCAGCTTGCCGGAATCCAACCATCCGCGCGCGAGCTCCACCAGAGCCGCTGCTCGGCGCTGCGCCGGCGGCCGGTCATCATCCTGCTTCTTCCGCCCCATCGAGGCATCGAGGGCCTCCTCGAGCGCCTTGCCGGAGAGAGGGTTCAACCATCCGGAGAGGTGATAACCCCCTCCTGTGGGGGA
>JAJYRV010000097.1 GCA_021793935.1 Actinomycetes bacterium
TCCGATCTGTCGCTCGCGGCCAAATCGTATTGGGAACAGCTCCCCCACTCACCGGAATTCGTCGTCATGTTCGTCCCTGCCGATTCGATGCTCTCGGCAGCCCTGGAGACCGATCCAGAGTTGCTCGAGCACGCGTTCTCACAAAACGTCATCGTCGCCACTCCGGCGACCCTCGTGGCTCTGCTACGAACGGTCGCCTACACGTGGCGGCAGGAACGGCTCGCCGAGGAGGCCCAACAAGTGTTCATCACCGGGCGCGAGTTGCACAAACGGCTCGGCATCTTCGGCCGACACCTCAACGACCTCGGCAAGCGGTTGAACGACGCCGTGACGGCGTTCAACAAGCTCAATCGGTCGATCGACTCCACACTAGTTCCCCAGATGAAGCGGTTCGCTGAACTGCAGGGGTTCGACGAACCCTTCGAGTTACGCGATCCCGTCGAAGCCCTCGCCATCGCCGCAGAGAAGCCGGAACTATTCAGCGACGACGCCGGTGGCTCACCATGAGAACGGCGAAGAGCCGCGCGAAGCGCTCACACCGCTTTGGTGTATCCGGACCAATTCGTCGCCTCGCTGGGCTCGGCAACGTCATCGTCGGTGCACCACAGGTCCGTCAACGGAGTAACGATCCCGGCCTTCTTTCGATACGCCTCCCGCGCGCGCTGAAGCCGCGCTTGGGCAGAGGAAGATTGTTCACTCCAGTCGTCCGAGTTGAGCATTGTGATCTTTCGGCGAGGCATGATTCCTCCAATACGGGCTACGGCGCTGATAGCTCTGACTATTCAAATTTTTCAAACGATCCATCGCCGCCACAGTGGGTTGCAAAACAACCGAAAATATGCTTGGAACCGTGCCCGTGCCGGCGAGTGACCCCAGAGCTCGGCAGAGGTGGAAAGCACAGGGAGCCGCGCCGCAGTTATGCACAGGTGAGTAATATTGCTCCCGCTGTCAACACTCACACCCCGGGTGAAATTTTCCGTTCGCTGAGTAGGGCAAGCTAGAACCATGACCACGGCACCACTTCCTGCAACTGCGGCGGAAACCACCGCGCATGCCCCGTGGCCGGTGCGCCTCCTCAGTCACAAAATGGCGGAATATATTTCGCGGATGTCACCGGTGTGGATCGAGGGGCAGGTCATCCAGCTCAACGCGAACAACGCCTCCTCGCTCGCATTCATCACGCTGCGAGATATCTCTGTCGACATGTCCCTCAACGTGACGATTCCCAAACGGACCCTCGGAGCCGTCACCGCCCCGATCAACGAGGGTGCGCACGTCGTTGTTCATGCAAAGCCGGAACTCTGGGCGAAACGCGGCAGCCTGAGCATGAACGCTCGTGAGATCCGCGCCGTGGGAATCGGCGAACTCCTCGCGCGCATCGAGGAGCTCAAACGCATCCTCGCGGCCGAAGGATTCTTCGACGCCGAGCGTAAGCGCCCTCTGCCGTTCCTTCCGCGCAAGATCGGGCTCATCTGCGGGGCCAGGGCTAAAGCACAGGACGACGTACTCGTCAACGCCCGCGCCCGTCACCCCGGCGTCTCCTTCGACGTCCGTGAGGTAGCGGTGCAAGGGCCCAACTGCGTACCGCAAGTGATTGGCGCATTGGAGTCGCTGGACGCCGATCCCGACATCGACGTCATCATCATCACCCGCGGGGGCGGTTCGGTGGAGGATCTCTTACCGTTTTCCAATGAAACCCTGGTTCGCGCCGCGGCGCGCGCAACCACCCCGATAGTGTCCGCGATCGGCCATGAGACGGACGCCCCCCTCCTCGACCTCGTCGCCGATTTCCGCGCCTCCACGCCGACGGCGGCGGCAAAACGCGTGGTTCCCGACGTATCCGAGGAACTGCGGCACCTCAACACCGCCCGAGCGCGAATCAGGGCGACGATCCGCGCCCGCGTGGACCGGGAAACCACCGTTCTCACCGGGCTGCGCGCTCGACCCGTCCTCGCGCGCCCGGCAACCCTCGTTGACCCGCACGTGGAGATCATTGAACAGTTCCGCGCGCGCGCCCGGCGCACGATGCTTCACCAAGTAGAAACTGCTGACCACCAGCTGCGAGGTCTTGGCACAACGTTGCGGGCGTTGAGCCCGGGCGCGACCCTCGATCGCGGGTACGCCGTTCTGCGCGACGAGGCCGGAAACGTGATCAAGAGCGCCACGGAGACGACGGTGGGAATGCGCCTGCATGCGCGCGTAGCCGAGGGCGCATTCGCCGTTGACGTTACTGACACCCCATTGGAGCAATGATGACCTCAACCACCCCTGTTTCCGAACTCACCTACGAGGCCGCGCGTGACGAGCTCATCGCCATCGTCGGCCAACTAGAGGCCGGTACAGAATCCCTCGCCGATGCGATGTCGCTGTGGGAACGCGGGGAGTCCCTCGCCCATCACTGCGAACAGTTCCTCGATGCCGCACGCGAACGCCTCAAAGCAGCTGAGGATTCCGTTTCGGAATCCGCCCCCGATGGGAGCAAGGAGTGAAGTCTGCCCTGATCATCGGGGAGTCGCTGATCGACGGCGTAATCCGCCCCGGCAAAGACGTCGTCGAGCATCCCGGTGGTTCCCCGGCCAACGTCGCGCTCGGACTTGCCCGACTCGGCCGGAGCGTCGATCTCGCCACGTGGTTCGGCACCGACCCCCACGGCGCCCAACTTCGCACCCATTTCAAAGTTGGGGATGTCCGGGTCGTCCCCGGTTCCGATCGGGCAACGCGCACGTCCACTGCCTTCGCGACCTTAGACGACACGGGTGCCGCGACGTACGAGTTCGATCTCGAGTGGCAGGTTCCCGAGGTCCACCTCGATTCTGGCGTCGGGCTCGTGCATGTGGGTTCGATCGCCTCGATCCTCCAACCGGGGGCGGACGGCGTGCTGGAGATCGTGCGGGCGGCGGCGGAGTTCGCCACGATCAGCTACGACCCGAACCTGCGCCCCACGATCATGGGCGAGCGCGGCGAGGTGCGGGAGCGAGTCGAACTGCTCGTCGGCGCGGCCGACATCGTCAAGGTTTCCGACGAGGACCTCCGGTGGCTGTATCCCGAGGAGGTGGAGGAAGAGGTTGTCCGCCGCTGGGCGGCGCTGGGCCCCTCCCTCCTCGTGCTCACCCGGGGCGGAGCAGGCGCGATGGCGCTCACCGCCTCCGGCCTCGAACTGGAGATGCCCGCTCCGCACGTGACTGTCGTCGACACCGTCGGAGCGGGCGACTCCTTCACGAGCGGACTGCTCGATGCGCTGTGGACGGCCGACCTCCTCGGCGCCAGCAAGCGCGAGGGCCTTCGCGCAATTGACCCCGGCGCCCTCCACGCCGCGATGCAATGGTCCGTGCACAACGCCGCGATCACCGTCTCCCGCGCCGGCGCAAACCCGCCCCGGCGCAGCGAAGTAATAGAAAGTATTGACGCGTAAGAAACATGCCGAGCCAGCTCACTCCTGCCCAAGCCTTTTCCGCACTCGTCGAAGGTAACCGCCGCTTCACTTCCGGCGAAATGCTTCACCCCAGCCAGGACACCGCCCGAAGGTCGCAAGTGTCGGTGGAACAGAACCCGTTCGCGGTGCTCTTCGGCTGCTCCGACTCCCGGGTCGCCGCCGAGATCATCTTTGACCGGGGCCTCGGCGACATGTTCGTCGTGCGCACTGCCGGCCACGTACTCGATACCACCGTCGTCGGCTCGATCGAGTTCGGCGTCGACATTCTGCACACACCGCTGGTCGTCGTTCTCGGCCACGATAACTGCGGGGCGATCGCCGGAGCCCGGCAGGCGATGGTCAGCGGTGAACTCCCCTCGGGAATGGTTCGGGCAATCATCGACCGCGTGATCCCCTCGATCGTCACCCGCGCACCCAGCCACGCAATGGGCTCACCCGATGCGCCGATCGACGGCGCGGGCTTCGAACTCGTTGTGCCCTCGCACGCCGAACTGGGCCGGGAACACGTGAGCGAAACCGTGAAGATGCTCGGCACCTACTCCCACTCCCTCGCAGAGAAAGTCGAGTCGGGCAAGGTGGCCATCGTCGGAATGGAATACACCCTTTCCGACGGTCGCGCCCACCTCGTGGAGCACCTGGGAGATATCGGGATCTGAGGACCAAGGCCCTGACAATGGTTCGGTATGCGTGCCAAGATGAAGTTATGGTTACCACCGCAACTGCACGCCGGCGCTTGCCTGCTGCGCAGAACGTCATCGTTGTCGGGGCCGGTTTCGTTGGCCTTTCCACCGCCCTGCACCTTCGCCATGCCGGGCTCGAGGTCACCGTGGTCGAAGCGGACCATGCCGGAGCCGGCGCTTCCTGGGGGAACGCCGGTTGGCTCACGCCCGAGATTGCCACACCACTACCTGAGCCTTCCATCTTGAAGACGGGCGTCAAGGCCCTCGTTTCCGCCAACTCCCCGCTCTATGTTCCGATTCGCGCGGATCTCAACCTGCTCCGGTTCCTCACCGGGTTCCTGCGTCATTCCACGGCGAAGCAGTGGCGCAAGGGGATGGCGGCGCTGATGCCGCTGAACAACCTCACGATGGAGTCCTTCGATGAGCTCGAGTCACTCGGAGTAGCGGAAACCACCCACCCCACCGAATTCATCGCCGCGTTCGCAGAAGCGGGTCAAGAGAGCGGGTTGCTGCAGGAGTTCGAAGACATCCGGGCGGCAGGATACGACGTTGACGCGACCCCCCTCACCGGCGACGAAGTGCGGGAGTACGCTCCCGCGCTCTCCCACGGAGTCGCGTCGGGGGTCCGTCTCGGCGGCACCCGGTTCATCAACCCACCCAAGTACGTCGCCGCCCTCGACGCAGCTTGCAAGGCGGCAGGGGTCAAGTTCCGCACCGGCCGGGTGACCCAGGTCGACGGCGGCACCCCGCAACGTCCCGCCCACGTCACGCTCACCGAAGGCACCGGCACGAGCGCCGAGACCGTGCCGAGCGACGTCGTCGTCGTGGCGACGGGGGCGGAGCTTCCGAAGCTGCTGCGACCATTCGGGGTGAAGATGGTTGTCCAGGCCGGTCGCGGTTATTCGTTCACCGTGCCGGTGGACCCGATGCCGAACGTGCCCCTGTACTTCCCGCACGAACGCGTCGCCTGCACCCCGCTCGGGGATCGATACCGGGTGGCGGGCATGATGGAATTCCGCCGACACCTCGAACCGCTCGACCCGCGGCGGATCCAGGCGATCGTCAATGCGACCACGCCGCTCCTTGCCGGCGCGGACTTCACCGACCGGGTCGATGAGTGGGTCGGTTCCCGGCCCTGCACCCCCGACGGACTGCCGCTCGTGGGTCCCACGCGTTCGCCCCGCGTCGTCGCCGCCGGAGGGCACGGCATGTGGGGAGTCACCCAAGGCCCGCTGACCGGCAAACTCATCACTGAATACGTCACCACCGGCGACGTACCGGCGATGCTGCGGCCCCTCGATCCCCTGCGTTAACACCCCTCAGCGAAGGCGCAGGCGCCATGAGGAAATGTCACCGGCCGAGGCGGCGCTCCCGCTCCGAGTACGAGCGCAACGCCCGCAAGAAGTCCACTCGGCGGAAATCGGGCCAGAAGGCCTCGCAGAAGTAAAATTCGCTGTGCGCGCTCTGCCAGAGGAGGAACCCGCCAAGACGCTGCTCGCCGGAGGTCCGGATCACGAGGTCGGGATCGGGCTGCCCCTTGGTGTACAGGTGCGCGGCGATGCTCTCCACCGTCACGAGCTGCGCGAGCGCCTCGCCCTCGATCTGCTGGGCCGCGCCCTCCCGGATGAGGTTGCGTACCGCGCCGACGATCTCGTGCCTGCCCCCGTACCCCACTGCGATATTGATGTGCATTCCGGAGATGTCCCTGGTCAGGAGCTCCGCGGCACGCAGTCGTTTGGAAATCTCCTCAGGCAGCAGGTCCAGATCGCCGACCATCTGCAACCGCCACCGGCGGGTCGCAGCGAGTTTCGCCACCGAGTTCGCGATGATTTCCAAGAGGGCGCTCACCTCCTGCGCCTCCCGGAGCAGATTGTCCGTCGAGAGCATCCACAGCGTCACTACCTCAACGTGGAACTCTTCGCACCAGGTCAAAAGATCGGAGATCCGCTCCGCCCCGGCCCGGTGTCCCTGGGCAGTGTCCAAACCGGCGAGCCGTGCCCAGCGGCGGTTCCCGTCGAGCATGACGCCGACGTGGGCGGGGAGGGTACGGCCTTGCAAACGACGAACGAGACGCCGCTCATAAATGTCATAGAGCAAGCCCAGTCGTTTCATTCATCCTCCCAGTGACCCCATTTCGGCGACCTGCCGAACGCCGGAGTCCCTCCAACCAACGGTAGCGCCAATCGCAACAGAACGAACCTACGGTCTAGTAACTTACGGTCCCGTAGGTTACGCTGTTCTTGACACCATTTTTACCACTTCGGCGGGATTGACTATGACTCCTACCCACCCTCAGAGCCACGCCCACCCTCGGCGCGGCGCGGAAGAGTTTCTTGGTGCCGCAAAGGAAACCGCAGCCCACGCCGCCGCGACGGCCAAGGACGCTGCCGCCGACGTTGTCTCGGCCCTCAAACCCAAACTTCGTGGATGGCTCCACGCGGGAATCGCGCCACTCGCGCTCGCGTACGGGATCGTCGTCACCATCCTGGCACCCGCGGGCGCGCCGCGGCTCACGGTCGGCGTCTTCGCCCTCGCAACCGTGCTGCTCTTCGCAGTAAGCGCGGTCTACCACCGCGGGGAATGGACCAGGGGCGTCGCCGCCGTCCTCCGCCGACTCGACCACGCGAACATCTTCCTCGTCATCGCCGGCACGTATACGCCGTTGACAGCGCTCCTCCTGCCACCAAAGACCGCGGCGATCCTGCTCTCGATAGTCTGGACCGGAGCAATTGTGGGAATCCTCATGCGGGTGTTCTGGCTAGACGCCCCCCGGTGGCTCTACGTTCCCATCTATATCGCCCTGGGGTGGGCCGCCGTTGCGTTCATCCCCGCGTTCTGGTCCTCGGGTGGTCCCGCGGTCGCGAGCCTGGTCATCGCCGGCGGTCTCGGCTACACCCTCGGCGCGGTGGTATACGGGTTCAAACGCCCCAATCCCAGCCCGCGCTGGTTCGGTTTTCACGAAATCTTCCACGTGGGCACGATCGTCGGCTACACCTGCCACGCCGTCGCGATCGCGCTGGTGGCGCTCGGCTGACGGGGATTACCGCCGGGTCTCGCCCGGGGAGTTCTCACTCCCGCGGCCCTGCTCCTCGCCCCGCCCCTCATCGACGGGCCTATCCTTGACGGGTTCCTCCTC
>JAJYRV010000098.1 GCA_021793935.1 Actinomycetes bacterium
CCTTTCAGCTCTCCAAGGTCCGAGGCCCCGCCGTCCCTTCCCGCTCCGAACGTCGCCCAGCCGGCGACCTGTTCTCGCACCTGACCGACAACGATCGCGTGCGGGGAATTCTCGATCAGCCCGCGCCACTGCTGTGCGCGCTGGTCAATGTCCAACTCGTCCAGCAGCACCTGGTCGATGAGGCCCCGGTACGCGGCACGCCACGCATCCACATGCACTCGCGCGATGCCTGGGGCATCCTCGGGCGCGGCGGTACGGATCTGCACGTTCACGTATCGATGCTACCGGCCCACGCGTTATCGCTACTGGATCGGCAGAGGAACGTGCTCGGGCCACGGATCGGTGCGCAGCCGGCTATACGTGTGGACGTCGATTCGCTCGCCATCGACGAGAAACTTCGCCCGCTCGGTGCCTTCCTTGACGAATCCCGCCGCGGCCGCCACCGCTCCCGATTCCGGATTATTCACGCGGTGCCCTAGCTCGAGGCGAAACATGCCGCCCTCGCTCAGTGCCCAGTCGGCGACGGTCGCGGCCGCGCTCTTCGTCCACCCTCGCCCGCGCGCTTCCCGGGCCATCCAGTAGAAGAACCACCCGTTGTGATTCTCCTCATCCACGGTGACCCCCACGAGCCCTACCAGCCGGTCCAGATCGGTTACCGCCCAGGGCCGGTGCGGTCCTTCGGGATGGATGAGTGCCTGCACATATTTGTTCGCGTCTTCCTGACTCTTCACGTTTCCCTGCCGGACCATATCGGGACTGGAGGTGAATGCCGCGAAGACGTCTTCAGCGTCGTCCTCACGGAGCCGCCGCAGCGCAACCGCCCTCATTATCGAGGTTTCCTTTCCATCGTGTGATTCAACCGAGTTGCGGTGATGTTACCGAAACGACTCATCTGAGTGGTGCGGAGAATCCCCTTGTCATCGGCAGGAACCGGCATCAGTGCTCCACATGACGCAGTCGGCCACAGTGCACGCCGGCCGTTGGAGGTGGGACGGCGGTGGCGGATTCGATGGCCACGATCAACGCCCAACCTCCCGTCAGCTCACTCCGACAGCACGCACGGACACTGGCCGCAGACGCCGGCCCGTCTTTCCGCTGAAGTTCTTCCCGAGATGAGACTGGGTATCCCCAAGGCACCGTCCGTCACCAGTCCCCCATCTCCTTCTGATCATCCAGGGTGTGCAGCTGGCCCAGGGGAACCTGCTGTGCCTGCTCAGCGACGCCAGGGGAGAGTCGCTCCCGATCCACCAACATCCGTAGCGTCTGTTCCCGGATCGCCAACAGCTCCTCGGCCTCTGCCGGTGTCAACGTCGCGACGTCGAGTACGGGAGCATCGACGGAGTCGGAAGCAGGTCGCGATGCCACTTTGAGAACTAGGAGCAGCACGACAGAGAGAACTGCTGCCAGCCACGTGGGTGCCGTCCAGCCCCACGGGACCTCGACCTCCGTCTGACCGTGCACCACGAGCAGAGTGACAGCCGCTGGCAGCAGCACGATCAGGACAACCCCGAACGCACCGCGTGGCCGTTCGCGACCCCGCTGCCACCATTCAGCAAGCAGCGCGAGCACGAAGACGACCGAGAGCGCGAAGCACACGGCAGAGACCCGGATCGCGACGTCCGGATCGAATCCGCGGCGCATGAAGCTGAGTTCGGGGCTGGACAGGACCGCCGCCGCACCGAAGATGGCCGAGACGATCAGGATCATACGGGCCAAGACGCCGAATCCACTACGCCAGAACCTTTCGCGAGCGTCTGGCTGCCGGGCTCGCGGACTCTCGAGGAGAACGCGTCGCTCGATCTCCGATGGGATGCCCACGGCCATCCGCGAGCGGGCCCATCGCTCGATGGATCGTTCTTCCTCAGGCGCCATCCTCTACCTCCCAGCGGTTTTTCGATGTCGACGAGTGTAGTGGGGAGAGGCAGGGCCCGGGAGTGCACCGAACGTAGAACGTTGGGGGCGACGAGCTCGGCCACGTCGGGCGGGGCCGCACACGCCGCGACCGCTGCGGCGGACCACCCGTGTCACTCCTTGCCGCGATAACTCTGGGAGTGTTGGGCGGGCAGGACGTTAACGATGCCGCGGATGTGCTCCAAGCACTTCAACCGCGCGGCGGCCTGCGCTGATGAACGCTGGGAGGCGCGCGTGCGCCTCCCCATCATTCGCCGGTGGCAACGATCTCAATTTTGAAGCCTGCCGAGTTCTCCAACCATCCCGCGTAATGGTTCGGGCCCCCGGCGTGGGGATAGCGGTCATGGTACAGCGGCTGCCACCCGCGCTCCGGCGCCGCGGACATCACGGCGTCCACATCAGAGGCAGAGCCGGCTTTGAAGGCGAGGTGATTGACTCCGGGTTGACGCCGGTCGTGCGCAACATTGCGTACGTTGGGCGAACTCGTGAGCGTGAGATAGGCTCCTCCCGCGTGCCACGACTCCCCACCGTTCCACCGTTGAGCGAGGTGGAAACCAACCTCGGTCAGGAGCCAGCCCCACGCGCTCCTCACCTTCTCAAAATCAGCAAGCCACACTTCAACGTGATGAAAACCTGACACAACGCTTCTTTCGTGAGTTTCCCGGATTCACTCACCACGGTAGGCCACTCGTGCCTGCGATCACAGCATCGTTGAGGCCCTCACCAGTATCCCAACCCGCGGTAGCGGCGTTCCCAGATTTCACAAAGCTGGGTAGAACCACGGCGCACCTTGTGGCATTCGGGGAGCTGCTCCGGCCACTTGGGATCCTCCCATGCCTCTTGCCCGTAGGCATCGGTGAACCAGTGCCCGGGGGTGATATATCTATGGGCGAGAACATAGGCGTTCATAAATATCTCACAATCGCAGCAGCACGCACCCATTCGCGAGAGTCGCCTAATCAGGGCTGTTGCTCGCGGAGCCGTGCGGTTGCGATAGAGGGTGACGAACCGATGCGTGCCATTGCACCCGAACTCGTTTAACTGGCGCGCTACGAAACATCCCAGGCACTCACCGGCCCTGGGTGTCAATACCTCCTCGTCGGCATTCCGCAGGATGATCTGAGCCGTCTCTAGAATTTCTGGATTCTCCATGAAACAAACGTTCCATACACCTGTGACATTCCCCCGAATGTGGGATATCCAAGGCGACACGTCCGCCGCGATTCCCTTGAAGGAACGGCGAGACGTAGCTCGTGAGGCACGGCCCGGGTCTGGTCCGGCGCAGGAGCCTCACTCTCTCTTCCGCATCAAACGCCGTCGAACCTCCCGGACCAGAAGCAATATGCCTCCGCCGCCGAAGAACACGGTCATGGCGATACCAACGGGCATCTCCCAATGCCGCCAGTACCACCGGGCTACCTCCAGTCCCTGCATGTGGAAGACGATGATCATCACACCAGCCGCACCCATCACTAAGCTGCAGAGGATTACCAGCCCGTTCGGTAAACCCCTGCCTGGCTTGAGTGTCTGAAAGATGCCGATGAGCATGCATGATCCGAAGAGTGGAATTCCGACCAGCGTCACCATCCGATCACCGAACGCGTAATGGCCAAGAACCCCAAGGGCGACAAAAATCGCCGAGCCGATCGTCAGGAGTATGCCTTCACGGCGCTTCTTACGCAGGTCGGCATTCAATTCGGCGCTCATGGGCTGCCCCCAAAAAAACCTTACGCTGAAGCGGCGCTCCACCGCCTTCTGACGAGAGGCAACTCTATCTGTCGTGGCGGCGATGCCAAATGGAGGTTGGGGCAAGGGGACCGCGATCGAGGAGGACGCCGGTCGCGTCGCCACCGGAAATTCGCGGTTCACCGCTTAGCCCGTAGAGGGTGTCGGGCTCCGGGGTCAGGAGCTCTCATTCGGCGTCGCCAGGAGAACGCGTGGGAGGCAGCGACCACACCGGCAACCAGCACCGCTCTGCCCGCCAACATCAGGCGGATGCGCAGCCAGTTTGGGAACTCCGACTCGCGGCCCGCCGGGCTGGGTCGCCTCGCCGCAAATTCAACCCCCTTGCTCCGGCGGGTCGAATCCGAAGGTTGTAACGGTCTGCGAGCACCGGCGGATCCGATCCGGGCCGCTCGGGATGTGCGAGATCGGTTCCACGACCGCGCCCCCGGTGGCAGGATAGGTGGTATCCGATAAGTTCAGGACGCGTGGAGGGGGATCCGGTGCGGATCGCGATCTACGTCTTCGACGGCATCTCGATGTTCCACCTCGCGATTCCGCAGATGGTGTTCGGCGAGGTCACGCGTCAGCAGTTGGCCGATTGGTCCACCGTGCTGTTCACCGACCGCGCGGGATCGGTGACGACGGCGGAGGGGCAGGAGATCTCCCCGATCGCCGGACCTGAGCTCGCGCTCACGGCGGACATCCTCGTGGTGCCGTCCTGGTTCGAGGACGGGCGCGTGGCAGAGCGCCGACTGCAGGAGCTCCTGCTCCAGGCCCATCAGCGCGGAGCGGTCGTTGCTGGGCTCTGCCTGGGCGCACTCCCCGTCGCCGACACCGGGGTGCTCGACGGCCGCAGCGCGGTCACTCATTGGCATGCGGCCGACCTTCTCGCCGAACGCCGAGCGAACGTCCAGGTCGATGCAACCGTGCTGTACGTCGACCACGGAGACGTGATCACCTCGGCCGGCACGGCATCGGGTATCGACGCATGCCTGCATCTGGTGCGCACGCGACTGGGATCTGCTGCGGCCAACAGCGTCGCCCGGTCCCTCGTCATCGCCCCTCATCGAGAAGGCGGGCAGGCTCAGTACGTCGAGCGTCCGCTTCCATCGCGCAGCAGCGACGATCCGATGTCCCAGGTCCTCGACTGGGCGATCGAGCACCTGGACGAGCCCTTGACCGTCGATGACCTGGCCCGGCGCGCGCGCATGAGCAGGCGCACCTTCGTGCGAGCGTTCCGGGCCAGCACTGGAACGACACCCGCATCGTGGGTCACGTCCAGGCGCCTCGACGAAGCCCGCCGCCTGCTCGAGCAGACAGACCTATCGATCGAACGCGTCGCCAGGACCGTTGGCTACTCCAGCGCGATCACATTCCGGCAGAACTTCTCGCGGGCCTTCGCCACGACCCCGACGTCGTATCGCCGGCGCTTCGGCTCCGACTCAGAACGCGAGGGTTTCGCCGGCGGCCGGCGTGAGGACACGGTCGGCGAAGCCTCCTGACACCGCGATGCGCCGCACGTCCTCCCAGGTGACCAGCAGTGGTTCAGCCCCTCCATGTGCACGGCGACGATCTGCGCATCCGGAGCCGCGTTGCGCACCCAACGGGCCTCGCCTGCATTCAGCACCGTGACGTCCGGACGGAGCGTGTGCAGCGCGTCGGCGATCGCTGTCGGCCAGATGGCCTCACCCGCGACGCAGACGGTCGGCTCACCATCGGTCGCCAGGACGTAACCGCTGACCTGGCCCATCACCTCGCCGCATCGGGCAAGGAGCTCGTCAGAGCCGTGCTGGGCATATGTTCGGGTGATCGTCACGTCACCGAAGGCGAGAGCGAGGCATCCACGATGTGAACAGCCGTGAAACTCACCTGTGCGAGCACCTCGGAGTCAGCGCCGTTCTGCGCGAAGATCGGCAGTTCACGGTCCAGGAGGGTGGCCTGGGCGCGGTCCCAGTGATCAGGGTGCGCGTAGAGAACGAGAACGGCATCCACGCCGAGAGATCCTCCAACGGGACGACTAGGTCCACACGGGGATTGCGGCAGTGGTTATCGACGCTCGTCGGCGCAAAGACCGATGACCCTTAGCATCGAGCATGGGATCGACGAGGATCCCCTTGGCGCCGATGGTTCGCACGGCAGTGGCATTGCGGACATGGGTGAACTACGCGAGAGCTCCTCGCGGTGGTGGCCCGATGAGCGAGTCAGGCGATGGCCCGCTGGGCACCATTGACTGCGGAGGTGCCGAGGTCGCTGCCCGCAAGCGCCACCCCAGAGTCGACTGCCCCGGCCCAGTCGGACGTGGCGGCGACCGCGGCCCAGTTGGAGTTCAGCAGGGTCATCAGCGTGGTGTGCACCGCCTCGGCGTCGGCGGACCCGGCTTCGTTGGCGAGATGGATCGCGCCGGTGGCATCGGCGAGTACTTCGGTCCGGAAACCGAGCCCCTCGCCCTCGACGGCGGAGGCGAGAACGCAGTTGTTGGTCATGTAGCCGACGAGCGTCACAGTGTCCACACCCTGCTCACGCAGAAACTCGGCCACGTCCGTGCCGGCGTAGATGGACCCGTACTGCTTCACGACCGGCTTCCATGCGCCGGTTCGACGGCTGTCGATCTCGGGGTGCAGCTGGAAACCCGGCTGCTCCGGGTCGAAGACCGGAGCACCGACACCCATCGTGTGCTGCACGACCACGACGGGGAGTCCCTCGTCATTGGCGACATCGATCGCCGCCGTGATCTTCGGCAGGGACTCGGCGTGCGGCGGGTACTGGATCTCCAGCGGGCCGCCGAAGTACTCCTGCTGGACGTCGATGATGACAAGGGCGCGACGAGGCGTGGTCATGGAGTTCTCCTCTGCTGATTGGGCGCAGCCACCGCTTATTCGATGGCCGTCCCTCAATCGTCGCGTGGAAGGAACCAAGGCACGAGTGGCACAGATGCAAACTTTCGATGGATTCACGCCATTCGCGAGGAGCGCCTGGAATTCGTCGCAACGCGCGGCGAGGAGCTCGCGCACGGCGAGCGTCTCGGGCCTCACGGTGACCTCTGACACGCACCCAGAGCTCCGGTAAGAAGCGTGCGCCGGCGTAGAAGTCGTCCTCACGACCAGAAGTGGTCTGCTTCCGGAAGGGGTACCAGTAGCCGCTGAGACGGTAGTAATTCACTCTGCGAAGCGTCTCGACCGCGGCATCTCGGTCACCCATGTCCATGCCGCGCCCGGCCAGGATCGCCACCTACTCGGCATACGCCTTGTACGCCTTGACGCCCTCGCCCGCGAACACCGCCTGAGGAAAAATGAGGACCGGCCCTGGATCTACCGAAGTAGGCGGAACCGGTCGTAGTGCCTTCACCGTACCCGGCCGCCGAGGCGCTCGCGACAGCGCGAGGCGCTCCCCGTCTCACCTCTGAGATGTCAGTTTGAAAATCTGAACTCGACCGCGTTCCGGCACGGAAGGCCATCTGCTCGTGATGTCACGCTCGTGAGCCAACCCAGGGGTTGATCATCGCGACATCGTCGGCTCGAAGTCCCCGACCTTCCGCGTGACCACGGTCAGGCCGTGCACAACCGCAGTCGCCGCGATCAGCGCGTCCCGCTCAGAGATCG
>JAJYRV010000099.1 GCA_021793935.1 Actinomycetes bacterium
GGGGGGGGGGGGGGGGGGGCGCCGAGCGTGATCTCACCCCACAGACATCCAGCCCCGGCGGAGAGTGAGAATCAGCGCATCAACGAGATACACCGACGCCCCCGGAATGGTGTCGCGGATGCGGAGGATCTGCTCGAACCGGGTGGAAATAATGTCGGTGTGCCGTTCTGCTTCATCCGGGTCTCGCAGGGCCTCTGCTGTGCTTCGCAGCGCAGAGATGAGGGGAATCCAGATTTCCTCAGGAATGGAGATTTCTTCATCGGGGGTGACCGGGGAGTGTTGGGGGTGAAGCACGAGGTCGCGAAGTTCAGCAACCATCACCGCCACGCGATCCAACCGTGCGCTCCTGTCGCGGAGGTCATCCAGCGTCTGTTGGTGCCTTAGCGCGCGCCGGTTGCCCCGGCGAGCGTCGTGAACCAGCGCGGTCGCGTCGTGCATTTCTGTTCGGGCGCGGCGAAGGTCTTCGGCCGCGCTCCTAGAGATCGGGGTGGAGGGTACCTCGAGGTCCGTCGACGGGCGGCGGCCCTCAAAGGAATCGGCGAGGAGGTCCAATTGGACGGCCGTGGCGGTGCGCAGCTGGTTGAGCGAGGCCGTGGCAACCGCGATGGGAAGCGGAGGGAACACCAACGTCACGCCGATCCCCACGGCCGCCCCGAGAAGCATGAGCAGGGCGAACGAACCGATGTAGTCTGCTTCAGTGTTGCCGACGATGAGCGTGAAGATCGCCGCTGTGGGGACCCAGGAACGCATGGGTCCGAGCCAACGAAGAGAGGCGATCAGCACGGCTCCCGCGACGGTTAACCCGATGGTGAAGAGAGCGGGGGCGGGGATCCATCCGACGACCCACGCGACGAGGCCGCCGGCAATCATCGCGGCAACGGCTTGAATTGATTCGCGTACGGAGCCTGCCATGCTCATCGTCGTTGCGATCACCGCTCCGAACGGAGCGTAGTAGGGGGTGTCGTCCAACGCGTCGGGCACGATGCCGGCGGCGAACCACGCGAGGGTGGCGGCGATGGCGGCGCGTACGGCCATAGGTAGCCGCGGATGAGAGGACCAAACGGTTTTGATCTTCGAGAAGAACTTCGCCATCCCGCCACGCTGGCCCAGGAACAGGAAACTCACAATGGGGTTGCAACCGCGCGAATTGCTCCTATGCCCGGGCTCGTGCCGCTTGTGCCCAGACTGACCATGAGGCTCGGCGCGACTAGCACGGAAATAATCGCGAGTGCTGAGTATCACGCGCCGTCAGCGGACGTGGGCGAGAGTTTCGAGGTGGAACGAGGTTCAGGCTGGCGGCCAGGGTGGGCGTTTCGTCAGGCCTGTTGCTTTTACGTCCTTGGGTAGGGCCTCGTCGAGGCTGGCCATCGCACGGTACTTCCGAAGAAAATGCTCCTGAGATTCGAAAGAGCCGGCTTCGATAGCCCAGCGCAGAAGTGTCAGCGTGTCCGCGTGCTGAATCCGTCCGCCCGGCTCGTGTCGACCTTGCATGTGCTGCATTCTGAGCGCATTCGCCTGTTGCCTAATCGTCGACGTGCCCGCCTCCTCGTCGCAGACCAGGACTACCTGTTCTCCTGCGCGGGCGAGGAGGACGCCATGCAGAATCGCCATATTCTCCCCACGGTCTTTCGTGCTGGCATACATGTCGTCGAAATCTATGCCGAGAACACTGCGGCAACAGGCTCGCAATTCTTCCGTTGGGGTATCCGGGATTACTGTTTTGAATCGAGCCGGAAGCTTTGGCCAGGCTTCTGCGGCCCGCTTGAATTGCGTCCGCCTCTTCGGTGTGTTGAGGATCTCGAACTCCACAGCAGCGGGAACATGCACCCTGTTGTGCCCCAGCGCAGCCAAGAGCTGAGGGACGCAGTCGGTGGTGAGGAACTTGAAGATCGGACCGGTGTCAAGGATGTGCATCAGTCGGTCTCGCCCATGAGGCGCGCTATCTCGTCAGGGGTGAGCGCGTCGCCAGACTCCGGAGGTCTACTGGCTGTTGTGTCGACGCTGCTGAGCGGCGTGATGCCATCCTCTGCTAATTCGCGAACTACCTCATCGGGGTGGCGCTTACCTTCGAGGCGGGCGACGACTGCCGGGGCAACGAGGTTCCATCGGTAGCCTTCGACCGCTCGTGCTAGCAAAGCCTGGGGGGCTCGTGGGGTGCTGCTCTGTGCCACAAGCGCCTGGTATTCGGCGTGCCAACCGAACCGCGAGGCGAGGGGAGGAGATGTGAGGCTTGCCCACTCTTTGCACGTTTGGCTGTCGATGGCACCTGCTTCGCGCAGCTGGATTGCCACGATGTTTGGTGAGGCCTGGTACCGCTGGACCAGGTCCGACAGTGTAGCGAGCGTGGGATCAGTGCCACGGGTTGCCTCGCGTACTGCGGCGAGCGGAACAAGGAGATGTCGTGCAAACGTGTCGGCTTGTTTTTCTTCAGGCGTGCGCTTGTCCCATTCGCCATGTTCAAGATACCGATCCACGCTATCTAGTCTCACGTGCCCAAGTTCGTGAGCCAGCGTAGATCTGAGCCGCATCGGGTATGGTGTGCAAGCTACTGCCATCATGTATCGGTCACCGAGGCGCATGGTCATTCCATGCCCCGGTGCCGGCGCCTCAACGTAGGCGACGCCGATGCCAACAGTCTGCTCGATGAGGCGGGCAATGTTAGCGATGGGCCCAACGCCGAGATTGAACTCTTGCCGGAAATCGTCAGCCGCTCTCTGGCCGATCTTCTCGTTGCTCACGCGGCCTCAGGCACGCCAAGCTCGTCGAGACGCTGCGCCAACCCAAAGGCGTAGATCATGTAGTCGGCAAGTGCCCTAGAACCAGCATCGTCCGTTCGCCCGGCGCACAGCACCTGCTCCTCTAGCGTGTTGGTCCCTTGGAGGTCGGCGATCAGCACACCACAGGCGTCGGCAAGGGTAGCGAGCTCCAAGATCGAGGCCTCGCGTTGCCCAGTCTCGATGCGGTGGATCGTCGATTGCGAGATCCCACTGTATTGCGCGAGGTCCCGCTGACTCAGCCCGACGGTTTCACGCGCCTCAACCAGCCGCTTGCCCAACTGAACATCAACATCAGACACCGTGAATCGCCCTCCTTTGTTTCTGATTCTATATGGCAACCGGCTTCCCGCATAGTGGCGTTCGACGATGAGTGTGGTCTCGGCGCGGAGATGGGTTGGGCCTTGGGCCCGGTTGCGTCGCTCATTGGCAGGTCGCCACTGACCAGCGCCGCGTGCACGGGCTCGCCTCCGCCTGCTGCCTCATCACCGCAGTCATCGAGAGCATGCGCCCCATGGCGAAGGCCACGCCCGTGCGGCAAACAACCTATGAACCCGCCGGTCAATCCCGGACTCTCGCCGATACTCGGATGTCAAGCCAAGACCCGATGGAGCGCCAGGCTCAAGTCACGTCGTTCCGCTTTAGCGCCGTTGGTGTTCTGCAACAAACAAGAGTGTCCGGAGAGGGACTTGAACCCTCACGCCCTATAACGGGCACTAGCACCTCAAGCTAGCGCGTCTGCCATTCCGCCACCCGGACGAGTGGAGATCGGCTCCTCAAGAACCGAACGTCCGTAAATGTATCACGTCCTTCGCGCGGGTCACCAATCGGGGCCGGGCGATACGCGCCTGATGTGGGGCAACACACATCGGGGCAGGTGGCTAGGCTGGGGGAGGAACCTCGAAGGAAAGGGATATCTGTGACGCCACAGTCGCCGAGCGCTGCCGAACGTGAAGCAGTGAAGTTCTGCAAGGAACTCATCCGCATCGACACGACCAACTACGGGGAGAACCAAGGCCCCGGGGAGCGCGTGGCCGCGGAGTACATCATGGAGCTCCTCACCGAGGTGGGCTACGACCCGGTGTACCTGGAGTCGGAGGAGCGGCGAGGCAGCGTGATCTTCCGGATCCCTGGGAAGGACCCCTCCCGCCCGGCCCTCGTCGTCCACGGCCACACCGATGTCGTGCCCGCCGATGCCTCTGAATGGAAGATGGACCCCTTCGGCGGGGAAGAGATGGACGGGCTCATCTGGGGCCGCGGCGCCGTGGACATGAAGGACATGGTCGCGATGATCCTCGCGGTCGTTCGTGACATGAAGATCAACAACTGGCAGCCCGACCGCGACCTCATCGTCGCGTTCTTCGCCGACGAAGAGGCCGGCGGGGTGTACGGCGCGCAATGGCTCGTCAATAACCACCCCGAACTCTTCGACGGCGCAACGGAAGCGATCAGTGAGGTCGGCGGGTTCTCCGTGGACGTCAGCGGCCGGCGGGTCTACCTGCTGCAGACGGCGGAAAAGGGCCTGGCCTGGCTGCGCCTCCTGGCCGAAGGCACGGCCGGGCACGGCTCGCAGATCAACACGGACAACGCCGTCACCGAACTCGCCGCCGCGATCGCGCGGATCGGCCAGCACAGCTTCGATGCCTCCTTGCACCCGACCGTCGAGGGCCTCCTCACCGGGGTGGCCGACCTCGCCGGCATCCGGTTCGATCCCCAGGATCCGGCCGCGATCGACGAGGCGCTCGCCGCGCTCGGCCCGGCGGCAAAGTTCGTCGGCGCCACGATCAAGACCAATGCCAATCCCACCCAGCTCGATGCGGGGTACAAAGCCAACGTCATCCCCGGCGGGGCCTCAGCGGCCGTGGATCTGCGATACCTGCCCGGCGAGGAGAAGCTCGCGATGGACACGATCCGTGAACTCGCCGGCCCGAACGTGCGGGTGGAAGACATCCACCGCGACATCGCCCTGGAGGCGCCGTTCACCACCGACCTGGTCGACCACATGATTGGTTCCCTCGACGCGGAGGACCCTGGGGCCGTCGTCCTGCCGTACATGCTCTCCGGTGGAACGGACAACAAATCCCTCGCCCGGCTGGGCATCAAGGGCTACGGCTTCGCGCCGCTGCGCCTCCCCCCGGAGCTGGACTTCGCGGGTATGTTCCACGGGGTGGATGAACGGGTGCCCGTCGACGCGATCGAATTCGGAGTGCGGGTACTCACCCGGTTCCTGAAGGAGGCCTGACTCCTCCCGCGGCGCGGGCGATCAGCAAGCCGGGCCGGTCAGTAGTAGGCAAGGTCAGGGTCGAAGGTGGAGCGTACCCGAATGATCTTGCGGCGCATCCACACCTTCCGTTCGCCGCTGATGTAGACCCGGTGGCGGGTGAGTTCCCAGTGGCCGTACTCGGCGTGCTCGGTGAGGAGAGAACGAACCTGGTTGCGACCAGCGGTGCGGGGAAGGGTGATCACCCGGACCTCATACTCGACATTCGCCATAGCATTACTGTAACCACGACCGCCCCGCCCGCGGTGTCGGAACGCTCACAGTTCGGCTGCTCACGAGGAGGACGGGTGCGGGGCGGGGCACATTTTCAGAAATTGGTGTGAAAATCGCCGAGATAGCGATACGGTCATGACTATGGTTGCTGATCCGCGCACGGCGCTTGAACAACTCTTTGAAGCTCTTCGGGAGCACATGGAGATAGCTTTGGTCGTCCAGGACCCGGATGCCGATGAAGTTCTCGACGCTGCCGAAGCGCTCGGCGATGCGTTTGATGAGTATGACGAGTCGTTGTACCAGGCCACGGGGGTCGATACGCCGCTGGACAACCTCGATGGCTACGACGACGATGACGACGAGGATGATGACGACGTCGACGACGATGAGGATGATGACGACACTGACGACGCCTGAGCGTCAGGTGCCCGCGGTTTAGGACACCTCATCGAGAACGTCGCGGATCTCCCTGGGTAGTTCCAGGTCCGTTGCGCTGAGCAACCCGGCGAGCTGCGCCGGTGTCCGCGCGCCGATGAGCGCGGAGCTCACCTCGGGGGCGTCCCTCGTCCACGCGAGGGCGACCTCGGCCGCCGTGCGCCCGAGCCCCTCGGCCGCAGCGTGAACCGCTTCGACGATGGAGCGCGCCGACTGGGTGAGGTACGGGTCGACGAAGCCGCGCAGGTGCGGGGAGGCGGCGCGGGAATCAGCGGGCACGGAGTGCCGGTATTTCCCCGTGAGCACGCCCCGGCCGAGCGCGGACCACGCGAGCACCCCCAGCCCGAGGCCCGCGGCGGCCGGGATCATTTCGATCTCGATGTCGCGGGCGAGGAGGGAGTACTCCACCTGGGCGGCGGCGAGGCCGGGATCGCCCTCGAGCATCGTGGCGACCTGGGCGCTTTGCCAGGCGGAGAAATTCGACAGCCCCACGTAGCGAACGCGCCCGCTGGCGACCGCAAGTTTCATCGCCGAGACCGTCTCGGTGATCGGCGTGTGCGGATCGGGGGCGTGGATGAACCACAGGTCGACGTAGTCGGTGCCGAGCCGGGCGAGCGAGGCGTCGAGGGAGGAGAGCAGGTTTCCCCGAGAGGCGTCGACCGAACCGCCCCGCACCCCGGACTTCGTGCTGATCACGACCTCCTCCCGGTTCACCTCGCCGGCCAGGAGCTCCCCGATGACGGTTTCGGAGCGGCCCTCCCCGTAGGAACCGGCCGTGTCCAGGAGGTTGCCACCGGCGTCAAGGAAATCGCGGAGTTGGGTCGCGGCGTCGTGTTCATCGGTGTCCCGCCCCCAGGTCAACGTGCCCAATCCGATCGACGATACTCGTAGCCCAGTGCGGCCCACACGGCGAATCTCCATGCTGCCAGGGTATACGGTCACCGCCTGGGTACCCGTTCACGGGGAAGTTGAGGCTTCAACGAATGCGTTAGGGTTGGGGGCGTGCATGCTTGGAACGACACCTCAGTGCCGGTGCTGCCCGGTCACGGCCCGATCCCGCAACTCTTCGACACCGCCTCCGGGGAATTCGTCCCGGCCCCCGCGGGTGGCTTATACGTTTGCGGGATCACCCCCTACGACGCCACCCACCTCGGGCACGCGGCGACCTACGTCGCCTACGACACGCTCATGCGGGTGTGGCGGGATGCCGGTGGGGAGCCGGTCTACGTGCAGAACGTCACCGACATCGACGATCCGTTGCTCGAGCGCGCGGAGGCGACCGGAGTCACTTGGGAGGAACTCGCGGAATCCCAGACCGACCTGTTCCGCTCGGACATGGAGGCGCTCAGCGTGCTGCCTCCCACCCACTACATCGGGGTAGTGGAGAGCATGGAGCTCATCTCCCGAGGCGTGACCGAGATGCTCGAGGCCGACGCGGCGTACTGGGTCGGGCCCGACCTCTACGCCGACCTCGCCGCCGACTCCCGCTTCGGCAGCATCGGCCACTACGACCAC
>JAJYRV010000100.1 GCA_021793935.1 Actinomycetes bacterium
GAAGCAACCCCCTCGCTCCTCGTCTGGCACCAGCCCGGTCCCTGGAAACGAATGATCGCCACGGCAGCGTTCTCTGAGCACCACTTCCCTTCTCCCCATAACGATTCTGTGGAATCCGTGATTGGCTTTCACGTTCCACCGGAGAAAGTTTCGGAACTGGCAGCGTTTGATGGCAGCGTCGTGGTGGACCGGACGCAGGGAGAGCTCTCCGCCCGGTGCCACGACGAGGAGGCGAATAACCTCGCGCTCAATCTCGCTCGCGACATCGTGACCGAAGAGCGCAGTGTTGAGGACGCACGCCAGTACTACGCGAAGGAGTTCCTCGACTACCGGCGAGGGCTGTCCACTCCATACATGAGTGAACTTCGCTTCCCTGGCAATGCGGAGGCAGCCGATCCCGGAAAGTCGATCATCTCCGACGCCGAACTTGAGCGCGCGGCGAAGGAAGGTGAGGAGTCCTCCGGCTGATCGGGACGCTGGAGGCAGGGAACGGTGGTGAAGGCTCACTCCTGCCACCGCTCCCCCGGGCAGAACAAAACTGCAACTAGCCGAAGCGCACATCCTTACGCGTGAACGGTGCCGCTCCGAGCAGCTCTCGCTGCGCGCGATATTCCAGCGGAGTGAGGCCTTGTGCCGCTAGTTCCTTCGCGCGTTCCGGATATCCGAAGAAGTCCGGAATCATTCCTCGGTTCAAGTCCTCGAGAGCCACATGCCGCAGCTGTGAATACGGCATAATAAAGCCGCTCGGCTCGTACTCATATAGGTTCCAGCACCAGGCCATCGCCTGCCCCCGAGTGAACCCCGCCCACCTTCCTCCCGTGATTTCCTCCTCAGCATCGGGGGCAGCGTATGACTCCTCAATGCGCTGCCAGCCCGGCGGCGGCGCGCTTCCCGCTCTTGCTCTACGCGGGAGTTGTGTTCACTTTCGGCGTCCCTCGCCAGTTTCAATAACTGCTCGAAGGAAACCGATTCTCCTCCCGAGCGTGGAACAAAGCTCGCCGGTGAGAACTCGAGGAGCGCCTCGCACCGCGGCGCACCTCTCCTGCTCGTTCTCGCTGCTCCCAGAGCCGGGACAGCTCCGACGTAGGAGCGAACG
The DNA here is from genome assembly GCA_021793935.1 of Actinomycetes bacterium. The sequence goes on from JAJYRV010000100.1 coordinate 1,097, forward strand.
GAGCCAGTCTGAATCATGAATGAACGAGGGCATCGGGTGAAGCCGCTTCCTGGGCGGTTAAGCCCCATCGAATCTTGTAGCGCGATCCTTCGCGCTACCCGTTCTTCCCCTGGGACACCCGGGAATCGAAGGATTCGGGTTGTCGCGTAACCAGCCAGGTACCTACGGTTACGGCTCTTGAACGTAATTGCGATGCTAGCAGGCTGGGAGTTCCGCCGTTCGCCAACGTTCGCTCTCCTCGCCTTTCTCACGTGACTTTATGGTCGGCGCAAAACGATGAGGCATCGGGGTCGCAACCCGGGAGCTGCACGCCAGATGATGCGCGGCCGACGGCGAACAGGGCACCCGGATCGCGTAGCGGTTGGGATCGCTGAGCGTGCGTGCTCGAGGGCGCACCTCAACCGTTGCGTTCCAGACGCACCCGCACGATATGGTCGGCGTCAAGAGTTGCTTGCACCGACTCGATCAGGCCGGAACTCGGCCGACCCGGGACGCGTTGGGTGCCGGACACCATGGCCGAGCACGCGTAGATGACGGAGCTCGCGGCACCCGTCTCCTCGCAGTCGTCGACTTCGATGGCACCGAACGGCTCGCCGCTCTCGGGAGAGGTCCATGCCGGCCCCTTCATCCAGGCCTCCAGATCCTCCGGTCCGAAGGATTGTGGCACGCGATAGCGCCAGTTGAAGGTCTCGCCATTCCCTGTCTCATATCCGTCGGCCTCGATTTCGCGCCAGTCTTCAGGCGCGGGAATCGCTTGCGCGCGCTCGACCGTCTCGTCGGACACATCCCAGACGGGTGGCACGTACTGGTGGTACGTCAACCGGACCACGACTTCGGGTTCACCGCGAGCCGAGACCGGCTCGCGGAACTGGGCGCGAATGTAGTACTCAGACTGCTCCCCCGCCGGCGGCGCGGCTCGGGCGTCACAGCGCCCGCTGTCGGCCTTGCACTCGTCGACTTCGATAGCACCGAACGCCTCACCGGCGGCGGGTGTGGCCCATTCGGGCCCTTCCAGCCACTCCTTGAGGTCGTCGAAGGTGAATGAGTCGGCGACCGCGTACGTCTGCTCGACGAACCCTGATGGCTCCGGGCCCTCCTCGGTCGTCTTCAGGAACTCAGGGATCCCAGTTTCGGAGGCCTCAATGCGCGTGCGCTGCCAGTCTGCCATGACCGGAATGGTCGCAGCACGCTCGGGCAGCGCGTCGAGTTCCTCCGTGCCAGCCAGATGCCACCAGCGGATATTCAACACGGTCATGGCGGTGGGAAAGAACATCACGAACACGAGTACGATCTGCAGGAACCAACGCAGCCAACCCAGAGCCATGCCGACCCCGGGTGAGAACGTCTCCTCGTAGTCCTCGCCGTAATCTCGCCCGCCCGTCTGGGGAGTTCCCCACATGCCGAACGCCCCAAACGTCACCACGACGCTGACCAGCAGGAAGGCGACTGCGAGCGTAGCGGGGATCCAATGCAGGCCATCGAAGATCGGCAGGAGCCCGAAGAGCCATAAGCCCCATGCCACGCACGCGGGAACGAGGTGGACGACCACGAGGATGCCGGCGGCGCGCAGGCCGCTGCCGCCACTCATCGCTGCGAGATTCATCCTGGGCATGCGCACGCTGCCTCACTTTAGTGGAATCACGCACACAGCCTCAAGAGTTCCACCCTTGCACGGCCCACCACTGGTGCCCCCATGCGAGGTCAGCACGAGTCAACGCACGAAGTCCGCCTGGACACCGAGGCTAGACCCTAGTCAGTCTCCTTTAGAGCGGATTCTCGGACTCTTACGAGAAAATCTGCAAGATCAATGATGCGCGGCTCAAGCACTCCTATTACGAGGGACGTCGCAGGGAGGCCGCACTTATTTCTCTGCTTGAATAAGCCGGAAACAGTGCCATCTCGCAGCGTGATCGTCAGGAGCACTCGTTCGGGCTTAACCGGCAAGCGTCGGCGGTTAGATAGCGCAGAAACCTGGGAAATCTCGCTCCATAGAACGGTCATAAGCAAAACATCTTCCCCACTGCTGCTGCGAAACGAGCGGATCTCGTTTCGCGTGACAACGAGGCGCGGCTTCGCTGCAGGCAATACGAACGTCCAGAACACGGCGACGAACAGTGACTGCAGGAGCAACAACAGGAACGCGAAGCCGATCACGAGAGTCGCGAAGCTGACCACTGAAGGATCGGTGAGCGGATTCCACGTCGCTACCGGCGTCAGTATGAACAGGAGCGAAAGCAGGGCGACGAGGGCCCACGCTCCGACCGCGTGAAGGGCCGTCTTCGCGGGACTCATGGGGAACGTTACTTCGCCGGCACGGTTCAACTCCGCGATCCACCTGTGAATACAGCGCGGATCGGCCGAACGGAGGTTCTCGCTCGTGTCTCTTTCAAAACTTGAAACTCGACGCGGAGAGTTTCGCGTTTGTCGCATCGGATCATCGGCCACCCGCTCATCGTACTAACGCTCATTGCACGACCACCGCACTTTTGCAGAAGCAAGGCCCAAAGAAGGACCCCCTAACCTCTTGATCGTTTCCGAAACACCCACTACGGTTAAGCAATCCCTAAATTAAGGAGAGGGCAAATTGGAAAGGCGCGACTCGTTGAGCCTCATTTTCACGGCGCTGGCTGATCCCACGCGGCGGGCAATATTGTCTCGGCTCGCCCAGGGCCCGGCCACCGTCGGCGAAGTGGCGCAGCCATTCGACATCAGCGCCCCTGCGGTCTCTCAACACATCAAAGTACTCGAGCGAGCCAATCTCGTATCCCGCACCACCCGAGCCCAGTGGCGAACACTGTCGCTACGGATCGACTCGCTAGCCGAGATTTCGACGTGGGTCGATACCCAACGCCGAGAATGGGAGTCCCGCCTCGATGCGCTCGAGGACCACCTCGAAGAAATGAAGAGCCGACCAGAACAGAAGGAACAGCACAATGAATCCGACCAGCAACACATCCGAGAAGCCTGAATTTACGATTACCCGCAGATTCCATGCGCCGCGGGAGCTACTGTGGCGCGCCTGGACGGAAGAATCGGAACTTGCTCAGTGGCTACGCCCGTTCGGGGTGAGTACCGAATCCGTCTCCTTCGACGTGCGGGTCGGCGGCACCTATCGCTACGTAATGGTCAACGACGAAACCGGAGAAGAGTATCCCACCGGGGGCGAGTTCCTCGAGGTTGCCCCACTCGAACGCCTCGTCTTTACGTGGGGTGAACCAGGCGCCCCCGTCGAGTCCTCACCGGTCATCACTCTCACGTTCATCAGCGAAGGCGAACGCACAGAACTCCTATTCCACCTGCGCGGCTACGCTGGTGAACCCGGCGACGGCTTCGTCTATGACGGGTGGGCCGAGGCGCTCACAAATTTCGGCAAGTATCTGTCCGGCGATCCGATCGGGTAATTGCTCAGGTGAGTTCAGCTCGCTCGGAAAATCGGTATCAATCGCCGCGAATCGAGTTCACTCCTCAACGCGCGCGGCTATCACCATGACCTCGCCGTCGACGTCGGTAAGAGGACCTTGCGGGTGTGGTTGCCAGGTTCGTGTCAACCGTTGCCACGCTCATACGCGGCGCGTGTTGCCCGGTACTGTTGACACACTTCCTCGTGAGTCTCGTTTACCGCTATATCCTGCCCCAAACCCTGGTGGAGCTAAGGGGATTCGAACCCCTGACCTCTTCCATGCCATGGAAGCGCGCTACCAACTGCGCCATAGCCCCGCGAACGATGTTCAGTTTAGACGATCCGAAGAGCAAATGCGAAATCGGAAATCAGGGTGCGCCGACGTTGTGCTGGGTAAGCCGCCATCGGGGGTCTCCCTGATACGGCTGGAGGACCGACCAGTGGCAGTTGCTTAGCCCTGAGATTCCGCGCCATCCCTCGGGATTCTGCCCCAACAGCGCAGTGATGCCAGTGGAGATCGCAGCCCCGTGCGCGACGAAGATCACCGTGTCTGAGATCTCATATTTCGCCGCCCATTCGTTCACCGATTCCGCGAACCGCAAGCCGAGGTTTTCCCGGGTTTCAGCGTCCACACCGTCGGGGTGACCTCCCTTGCGCCACTGCGCGAACGCCTCCGGCCAGCCTTTGCTCATCTCCTTGTGCGTGAGGCCCTCCCACAGCCCGAACGAGCGTTCCCGCAGGCGGTGGTCGACCACAGTCTGCACCCCGATCCGGTCAGCGAGGGCAGCGGCGGTGTCGACGGCTCGGGAGAGGTCGGAGGTAACGATTGCTGTCGGCTTTGCTTTCGCGAGCACGGCCGCAGCCTCGTGCGCTTGTTCGATACCGGTGGCGTTCAGCGGGATATCGATTTGTCCCTGGAGTTTGCCGGCGGCGTTGTAGTCAGTTTGCCCGTGTCTCCACAAAATGACGTTGGCCGCGTTCAAGCAAACCCCTCCCCATTGGAAACGGAATCGGTAACGGAGGCGTCGGTGACGTCGGCGGGCAGCTCGATCTCTTCGCAGTCCTTCCACAGCCGGTCCAGGCCGTAGAAGTCGCGATCCTCGGCGTGCTGCACGTGCACGATGATGTCGCCGTAGTCGAGCAGAACCCAGCGAAGTTCCTGGGTGCCTTCGCGGCGAATGACCTTCGATCCGGCTTCTCGCATCGCCTCATCGACGGCATCGACGATTGCGTCCACTTGCCGTTCAGTCTCGCCGGTCACGATGAGGAACACGTCGGTGAGCGCCAGCCTGTCAGCGACATCGAGGGCGACGATGCCCTGTCCAAATTTGCTCGCCGCCGCGCGCGCGGCAGTTATCGCGAGATCTCTTGCGTGTTCCTCAGCGGGCACTGTTCTCCTTCATAAGCAACTGAAGCCTTCTACGTTAATAAGGGGAAATAGGGTGAAATTATTCCGGCAGCCTCACTGCTGCCGCTACCGAAGCCTCGATTGATCGCGTACCACACGAGCAGACCGAGTACCACGGCGACAACGGCGATCACGATCCACTGCAACAGGGTCAGCCACATTGGCGTGCGGCCCTTGCGCTCATTCTGCGTCGCCAGCGGTTCCGGCTCGTCGCTCCCGCCAGGTTCTTGCACAGCCGGCAGCGAGGTGAGGGTATGCCAGTCGGGGAGGTCGAAATTCCCGTCTCCGGGGGTGGGGACGGGTGGCTCCAGCACCTCACCCTTCCCCGCTGCGCTCTCATCCTCCGCGGCCTCGGCCGGTTCCGGTTCGGCAACAGCCGGTTCGGCGGGCTCGAGGTCCGGAAGGAGATCGTCGGTGACCACGGGGGTATCGATGACTGCTGTCCAGTCCGCGGCGTCAGTGTCTTCCACCGGCGATGCCGCGGACTGCGCCGCGGCTTCGCTCAGTCCCTGCGGGATAGCGGCTTCGAAAACCGAGCGCCGTTGGGGGGCAGCATTCTCTGCAGGAGCCGGTTCGGCGGGTTCGGCGCCGCGCGCGCCGGGCGGGGTGTCCGGGGCGGCGTTGATGTCCGCCATCGCCCGCCGGATCTGATCGAATTCGCCGGTGTACTCCCCAGTTTGAGCACCCTCGGGGCGAACCACGGGGCGCCGGGCCGTCTGCTCAGCAGGCGATTCCGGGCGAGGTTCGGGCCGCTCCCCCAGTTCTGAAGCAACCACTTTGGTGCTCACGCGTTGAGGAGCCGGCGGAGGCGCGGGCTCGGGCTCCACGGGATCTTCCTCGATGAACGGCTCGGATTCGACCGTGCTTTCCAGTTCGCCGGTATCAATCGTTTCCGCTTCGTGCATCGCGGCAAGCTCCCGCAGTTGCCGGCGCGTGAGTCCCGACGCCGCCGAGACTTTCCCCGCGAGCACATCCGCAGACGTGACGACGGGCGGTTCCTCCACCGGTTCTTCCACCGGGGCGGTGGGTTGCGGGTCGGCAACAACCAACTGGCCGTCGACCCGTTTGAGCGCACCCATCTCCAGCGCGCGTTCCCGCTGCCGCAACTCACGCCGGGTCAGGGGCGGACCGTCCTCTCGCGCCAACTGGGCAAGCTCGTCTCGAGAGAACTGGGGTTGGTCTGGTGTGGGAAGTTCTTCGTTCACGATTGTCCCTGAGCAATCCGCTCCGAGGGGAGCTCACCCTCTCGTGATTCGTTGAGGTACAAGCCATGCTTACCGATGTACTGTAC
>JAJYRV010000101.1 GCA_021793935.1 Actinomycetes bacterium
GCGCACTTTGATCGGCAAGGAGCACCAGGACGACGTGGCTGAAACGATACCCGGTTCCGCGGTAGGTACCCTCACGACGAACGGAAACGGGGATCACGGCTACGAAGCCGGAGACATCACCGTTCTCGAAGGCCTGGAAGCGGTCCGCAAGCGCCCGGGGATGTACATCGGTTCCACCGGTGAACGGGGGCTGCACCACCTCGTGTACGAGGCGGTCGACAACTCCGTCGACGAAGCACTCGCCGGCTACTGCGACCACATCGAAGTGGTCCTCCAGGCCGACGGCGGTTTGCGGGTCTCCGATAACGGCCGCGGGATCCCCGTCGACATCCACCCGGCAGAAGGTCGCCCGACCCTCGAGGTCGTGATGACCGTGCTCCACGCCGGCGGGAAGTTCGGCGGCGGCGGATACGCCGTCTCCGGGGGGCTCCACGGCGTGGGTATCTCCGTCGTCAACGCCCTGGCCCGCAAGTTCATCTCCGAGGTGAAACGCCAGGGCTACGTCTGGCGGATGGAGTTCGCCGATGGCGGTCACCCCACCACGGAGCTCGTGCGCGGAGAAGAAACCGAGGAGACCGGTACCACCCAGGTGTTCTACCCGGATCCGGAGATCTTCGAAACCACCTACTTCGACTTTGAGACCCTCCGCGCCCGCTTCCAACAAATGGCCTTCCTCAACAAGGGCCTGACGATCACGTTGACCGACGAACGCGGCAACGGCGGCAGCGAGGAACTCGCGGGGCAGGACGGCGAAGCCGAACCGGAGACGCCCGAGGCGGGAGAGGCGGAGACCACCCGCAAGATCTCCTACCGCTACGACGGCGGTCTCCTGGACTACGTGCAACACCTGGTCAAGGCACGCAAACTCGATGTCGTCCACCCCGAGATCATCGCGTTCGAATCCGAGGATCCCGAGGAAGAGATCTCCCTCGAAGTCGCGATGCAGTGGACGAGCGCCTACACCGAGGGAGTGCACACCTACGCGAACACGATCAACACCTCCGAGGGCGGCACCCACGAAGAGGGATTCCGCAGCGCGTTGACCACGCTCATCAACCGCTACGCCCGCGAACGCGGCATCCTGCGGGAGAAGGATGAGAACCTCACCGGTGACGACATCCGCGAGGGGCTCACCGCCGTCATCTCCATTAAACTCGGCGAACCTCAGTTCGAGGGGCAGACGAAAACCAAACTCGGTAACACCGAGGCCCGCACGTTCACCCAGAAAGTGATGTACGACCAGCTCGGCAACTGGCTGGAATCGCACCCGAACGAGGCCCGCGACATCATCCGCAAAGCGATCCAGGCCTCGCACGCGCGACTCGCCGCCCGCAAGGCGCGCGAAGCGACCCGGCGCAAGGGCCTCCTGGAAGGTGGCGGAATGCCCGGGAAGTTGCGGGACTGTTCCTCCCGGAACGCCGAGATCTCCGAGGTCTTCATCGTCGAGGGAGACTCCGCCGGTGGCTCCGCCGTCCAGGGCCGTAACCCCGAAACCCAGGCGATCCTGCCGATCCGGGGAAAGATCCTCAACGTGGAAAAGGCCCGGCTCGACCGCGCGTTGAGCAACCAGGAAGTCCAAGCCCTCATCACCGCCTTCGGAACGGGCATCGGTGAAGACTTCGACATCTCCAAACTCCGCTACCACAAGATCATCCTCATGGCCGATGCGGACGTCGACGGGCAACACATCGCGACCCTCCTGCTCACGCTGCTGTTCCGGTACATGCCCGACCTCATCATCCAGGGCCATGCCTACCTCGCGATGCCCCCGCTGTACCGGTTGAAATGGTCGAACGCCCCACACGAATACGTGTTCTCCGACGCCGAACGCGACGAACACGTCGAGGCGGGCCTCGCGAAGAACTGGCGCCTGCCCAAGGACGGCGGCATCCAGCGGTACAAGGGGCTCGGAGAGATGGATTACAAGGAACTGTGGGACACGACGATGAACCCCGAGACCCGAACCTTGAAGCAGGTCACCCTCGATGACGCCGCGGCGGCGGACGAGATCTTCTCCATCCTCATGGGAGAAGACGTCGAATCCCGGCGCGCATTCATCCAGCGCAACGCCCGCGACGTCCGCTTCTTGGACATCTAGCGCGGCCCGCCCACTTCGAGGACCACGGCCCGGCGCGAAACCAGGCTTCCCGGTGTGAACTGTTAAGGAAAATCTGTGACTGACACCCCCGAAACTCAAGAACCCGTAGCGAGGATCGAACAGATCGATCTCCAGGCGGAGATGCAGCGTTCCTACCTCGACTACGCGATGAGCGTGATCGTGGGCCGGGCGCTGCCCGAGATCCGCGACGGGCTCAAACCCGTGCACCGGCGCGTTCTGTACGCGATGTATGACGGCGGCTATCGCCCTGACTCGGCGTTCTCCAAGTGCTCCCGGGTCGTCGGGGATGTCATGGGGCAGTTCCACCCCCACGGGGACTCGGCGATCTACGACGCGCTCGTGCGGCTCGTGCAACCGTGGTCGCTGCGGTATCCGCTGGTGCGCGGGCAAGGCAACTTCGGCTCCCCCGGGAACGACCCCGCCGCCGCCCAGCGGTACACCGAATGCAAGATGGCGCCGCTCGCGATGGAGATGGTGCGCGACATCGACAAGGACACGGTCGATTTCGGTGACAACTACGACGGCCGCACCCAAGAACCCGTCGTGCTCCCCGCCCGGTTCCCGAACCTGCTGGTCAACGGCTCCTCGGGGATCGCCGTCGGGATGGCCACGAACATCCCCCCGCACAACCTGCGGGAAGTGGCCTCCGCCGTCGAATGGTTCCTGGAGAACCCCGAGGCCACCTCCGAAGAGCTCCTCGGCGCGGCGATGTTGCGGATCAAGGGCCCCGATTTCCCCACCGCCGCGCAGATCCTTGGCACCAAGGGGATCGAAGAGGCCTACCGCACCGGGCGCGGGTCGATCACGATGCGCGCGGTCATCGAGATGGAAGAGATCCAGGGCCGCAACTGCCTGGTGATCACCGAACTTCCCTACCAGGTCAACCCCGATAACCTCGCGACGAAGATCGCCGAGCTCACCCGTGAGGGCCGCCTGCAGGGGATCGCCGACATCCGCGATGAGACCTCCGGCCGGGTGGGCCAGCGCCTGGTCATCGTGCTCAAGCGGGACGCGATCCCGCGCGTGGTGATGAACAACCTGTATAAGCAGACCCAATTGCAGGACACGTTCGGGGCGAACATGCTGGCGCTCGTCGACGGCGTGCCCCGCACCCTGAGCCTGGACGCGTTCATCCGTCACTGGACGGCCCACCAGATCGACGTCATCGTGCGCCGCACCACGTGGCTCCTGCGCCGCGCGGAGGAACGCATCCACATCCTGCGCGCCCTCATCAAGGCCCTCGACGCCCTCGATGAGGTGATCGCCCTCATCCGCCGCTCACCGAACGTGGAGCAGGCCCGCAGCGGGTTGATGGAACTCCTGGACATCGACGAGGTGCAGGCGGACGCGATCCTGCGGATGCAACTGCGCCAACTCGCGGCCCTCGAGCGCCAGAAGATCACCGATGAGTACGAGGAACTCGAAGCCCGCATCGCCGATTACAACGACATCCTCGCCACGCCCGCGCGCCAACGCGCCATCGTCGGCGAGGAGCTGCACGAGATCGTGGAGAAGTACGGCGACGAACGGCGCACGACGATCCTGCCCTTCGACGGCGACATGAGCATCGAGGATCTCATTCCCGAAGAGGACGTCGTCGTCACGATCACCCGCGGGGGCTACGCCAAACGCACCCGCACCGACTCCTACCGCGCCCAGCACCGCGGGGGCAAGGGCGTGCGCGGTGCGCAGCTGCGCGAGGACGACGTCGTCGACCACTTCTTCACCACCACCACCCACCACTGGTTGTTGTTCTTCACCAACCTCGGCCGGGTGTACCGGGCGAAGGGCTACGAACTGCCCGAGGGCGGCCGGGACGCCCGCGGCCAGCACGTCGCGAACCTCCTCGCGTTCCAACCCGAGGAGAAGATCGCCCAGGTGCTCGCGATCCGCGACTACGAACAGGCCGATCACCTCCTGCTCGCCACCAAATCCGGGCTCGTGAAGAAGACCCGGCTCAGCGAATACGATTCACCGCGCACCGGGGGCATCATCGCGATCCGGCTGCGGGAGGGCGAGGGCGGCGCGGCCGACGAGCTCGTCTCCGCGCAACTCGCCGATGAAGGTGAGGACGTCATCCTCGTCTCCCACCAGGGCCAATCGCTGCGCTTCACCGCGACCGATGAGGCGCTCCGGCCCACCGGGCGGGCGACCTACGGGCTCATCGGGATGAAGTTCCGCGAGGGGGACTCCCTCCTCACCATGGACATCGTCACCGACGATGCCGACCTGTTCGTCGTCACCGAGGGCGGCTACGCCAAACGTACCGCGCTGAGTGAATACCGGGTGCAGAACCGCGGCGGGCTTGGGATCAAGGTCGCCAACATCGTCGAGGCGCGCGGCAACCTCGTGGGAGCGCTCGTGACGAAGGATGACGACGAAGTGCTCGTCATCATGGAGAAGGGCCGGATCGTACGCTCCGCCGTCGACCAAGTCACCCGCACCGGGCGGAACACCCAAGGGGTCACCTTTGCCCGCGCGGATGAGGGAGACCGCATCATCGCCGTCACCTTGAATGTGGAAGACGCCGACGCCGGGGAGGACGGGGACGGCGCGGAGCAGGTAGGATCCCATGGAGAAAGAACGCCCGAGGAAGGTGACTGATGAGCGATAACCCGCGCGGACCAGGAACGGTTCCCCCACCGGCTTCGCCCGTACCTCCAGCGGCCCGGCCGATCCAATCGGCGGGGCAGGCGCAGCAACCCGCGGGCGACGCTCCTGGCACCGTGCCCCTGGAAACTACTGGAGAGCAGGCCCAAGGAGACCCCCGCCAAGGTGGCCCCCGCCGGGTGCGCCTGACGGTATCGCAGGTCGACCCGTGGTCGATCATGAAGCTTTCCTTCCTGCTCTCCATCGCGGTGGGGATCGTCCTCGTCGTTGCGGTCGCGCTCGTGTGGACGGTGCTGAACGAGATGGAGGTCTTCGCGAAGATCCACGGCCTCGTCGACGACATCGGCGCCCAACGCCAATTCGGGCAGTTGCTGGAGTACCTGGAGTTCTCCCGGGTGATCTCCGCCGCGACGGTCGTGGCCGTCGTCGATATCGTTCTCCTCACCGCGCTCGCGACGCTCGGGGCGTTCATCTATAACTTCGTCGCCGCCATGGTGGGTGGTTTGCATCTCACTTTGACCGACGACTAGGTTCCGCTTTGATTCTTGCCATCAAACTGCGATATCCTCAATCGGCGCCCACTTGGAGCGCCACGCACTGAAACGGTGCTGGGGCCTATAGCTCAGACGGTTAGAGCGCTTCGCTGATAACGAAGAGGTCGCTGGTTCGAGTCCAGCTAGGCCCACTCTCGCACAACCGGTAAGGAGGTCGAGAGCGATGAAGAAAGTCTTCTGGCTCGCAGCCATTGCAGGCGTCGGCTATGTGATCTGGCGTAAAGTTCAAGAAGAGAAGGCGCAGCGTGAACTGTGGACCGAGGTTTCCGACCCGGTCTAACCACCACGCACGCACCTGAAGATCGCTAATAGCGATCGCTCGGGGCCGTGGCGCAATTGGTAGCGCATCTGCTTTGCAAGCAGAGGGTTAGGGGTTCGAGTCCCCTCGGCTCCACCCGAAGTTGCCCTACTCCAATACTCGACATGCGAAGAGTCGTCGTGTTCCTGTAAGGATTCCCCTCCCTCGTCGTCCGTCTCCGCCTCGCGGATGATGGGGGCGAATGGCCCGGCCAGGCGCGGACGTAGTTGTTCGTCGTCGGTGATGTCGAGTCTCCTGTAGAACGCCTGGTTCGCCAAGCGCCGGTCGGCGTCGCCGGATCGGGCGTAGGCGCTGGTTCACGTCGGCCAGGCCCGCCCGGATGCGGTCTTGATGCCTCTTCAACGTGGGCAGGTCGATGGCATCGGCGAAGTGCGCGGCCAGCAGCTTGTCACTCTCGGCTTCTAGCTTGGCGCGGCTGGCCACGAGGTCGGCGATTTCCTGGTCGCCGCCTGCCATGCGCTTGTCGAACGCCGCATCCACGCGCTTGGCGAGGTCGCGCCGCGCGGGTTGGTGGTGAAGTCCAGCAGCATCCGGGAGCCGCAGGTGCCGCAGCGCAGCAGGCCTTTGAGGTGGTGGGCGTGTTGGACGTGCCGGCTCACGGGTCGACCTCATTCGTCGTTGGCTTCGGCGACCATGGTCTCGTAGTCGCGCCCGCCGTAGAAGATGCCAAGGATCGCCACGGTCTCATCGAGGACAGCGAACGCGATGACGACACGCTTCTTGTAGCCGATCGTGCGTAGGCCTGGCCGGATGTCATCACGTTCATTTCCGCGGTGCGGGAAGTCACTCAGGCCCTCACAGTAGGTGACGATCGCCTAGCGGGCAGCGTTCTCTGGTGAGCCGGCGACGGCGATGTAGTTGTACAGTTCCGCAAGTTGCTGGATAGCTTCGCGCCGGAACACGACGCGGTAGCCGGTCACCGGTGCGCGGCGTGCCTTGCCGCAAGTTGCGTGCGAACATCATCCGCGGTTGCGACATCGTTCGGATCGACCACCAGTGCGTCGTAGGAGGCGGCGACCTCCTCACGCAGCCACGCTTCGACCGCCTGGTCGCGAGCGAACAACGCACGTAGGCCGTCGCGGATGACTTCGCTTTCACTGGCGTAGGCACCAGATCGCACCCGCTCACGCAGAGCATCGGCCATCTCGTTGGGAAGCGTGATACTCAACTGCCGCGTAGTCCGCACGATCGACCCTCCAGTCCCTAATAGGATTCCATCCTACTCTAGTTGGACCCATCGCCGAGTGTCAGGGAGGAGCCTTAGCTTTGCGCCGTACAGCGTCCTCGGTGGGGCGGAGCAGGCATGAGTGAAGTCGCCAGCGTACTGGGAGAGGTGCTCGGTCGCGAGTTTCGCGTTGCCACGATTCCTGAGGATGCCTGTGCGGGTGCCCTTAGCGAAGCGGGCTTCCGGGCGTGCGTCGCCGAGAGCCGTCGCAACCACCATCGACCGCGTTTTGCCAGCCTGAGCAACGAGGAACATGATGCACGCGCTCATTCTTGGCCCGCTGTTGGTCGTCGCGATCGTCGCCAATGGGTTGCTCGCGGTCTGTTCTTTGTGTTCAGCATCGCGATCAGCCCCGGCTTCCGGGC
>JAJYRV010000102.1 GCA_021793935.1 Actinomycetes bacterium
CGATCTGTTGTCCCACGTCTGCAGCACAGGATCTTCCTCATCCCACGCGTACAGGTCGACCGAGCCATCGTAGGCGTCGACAACGGCCTTGACCGAGTTGCGGATGTAGTTGACGTTGTTCGGCTGGGTCGCCTCAACGATCCCCATCCCCGGCTGACTCGTGCCCGTGAGGGAGTCCTCGACCGCGGAGGCGAGTTGTTCCTGCGCGGAGTACGGGTATTCCTCGGAGGTGGTGTACCCATCCACGATCCACACCACTCGCTTGGGCCCGCCGTCGTCGGAATCGACGACCGCGGGGTATGCGCGGCCCTCAAGGGTGAGGTACGGGGCAACCTTCGCGACCCGTTCGATCGGGTCGCGGTAGTACAGGATCTGCGATTCGCTCGTCACCCGTTCGGAGAACAGGATCTCCTGGCTACCCATCCGCGCCGCGAACAGCGCCCGGCGCCACAGCGTGCCGATGTCCGGGCCGCCGTCGCCGTCGAAGGTGTTGAGCACCATCCCATTCGGCGCGTCGTCATCGGGGTAGTCGAGCTCCCAGGGCCCTTCCCCCTCCGGAGCGCCGACGACCGAGTACGAGGGCGCCTTCGGCGAGAAGTAGATCCGCGGTTCGTAGTCCCCGATCTTCCCCTCTGAGGGGATGGAGTGTTCGAAGAAGCTCGGGCGCCCGCCGTTGGAGACAGTGTTTCCGTGCGCCGCGACGACGCCGAACCCGTGGGTGAAGACAGTGTGGTCGTTCACCCAGGTGCGCTCCGACCCGGAGTCCAGGTCGAGTTCCCGCACCGCGATGAGGGTGTCGTGAATCTCGTCGTCGAACCGGTACCGGTCGACCGAGAGCATCGTCGGGAACTGGTAGTACTGCTTGTTCTGCTGCAGTTGCCGGAACGTGCGGGAGACGAGCGATGGGTCGAGCAGGCGGATGGACGCCGTAGATTCGGCGTCCTCACGCAGCTGCCCGGCCTCCGTCGTCGTCCGGGCGGCATAGGGAATCGTCTCGATGTCGTCCAAACCGTACGCGGCACGGGTGGCATCGATGTTGCGTTGGATGTACTCCCGCTCCAGTTGCTGGGCGTTCGGGGCGACCCGAACCTGCTGGATGACGGCGGGGTAGATCCCGCCGACGACGACGGCGGAGACGACCATGAGCGCCACGCCGATCGCGGGCAGGCGCCACGTGCCGCGGGCCGAGGTGTAGAAGAACAGCAGGGCCACGAGGATTCCGATGATCGCGAGGATCGCCTTGGCGGGCAGCACCGCGTTGACGTCGGTGTAGGCGGCGCCGTCGAACCGGTCCCCGGTCTTGGAGAGCAACGAGTAGCGGTCGAGCCAGTAGTTCGCGGCGATGAGGAGGGTGAACACCCCGGCGATGACGCCCAGGTGCACCCGCGCGGCTTTGGAGATGCGCCGGCCAGGGCCGGCGACCTGCAGCCCGCCGTAGAGGTAGTGGGTGAACACGGCGGCGACCGCGGAGAAGAACAGCATCGTCATCCCGAACGCGACGAGCATCCGCCAGAACGGCAAGGAGAACAGGTAGAAGGAGAGGTCGATCCCGAATTCCGGGTCGGTCTCGCCGAAGGTTTCCCCGTTGAGCGCGACGAGCACGGTCTTCCACTGGGAACTGATCGTCGACCCGGCGAACACGCCGGCGAGGATGGGAGCGGCGATGAACACGAGTTTGCGAACCGGTTCAAACGCTTCCCGGTACCGGTCGAGTTCCAGGTGCTGGGTCGTCACCGGCACGTACATCGGGCGGTTGCGGTAGGCGAGGAACAGGTTGAGCCAGATCGCTCCGCCCATGAGCGCACCCGCGATGATGAACAGCAGGATGCGGGAGACCCATTCGGTGCGAATGACCTCGGAGAAGCCGAGCTGGCTGAACCAGAGCCATTCGGTCCAATACCTCGCGAGGATGAGGAATAGGACGACGAGCCCCGCCAGGATCCCCAAAGTTGGCAGGAGCGCACCCCGTTGGCGCGTGCCTTTTGGCCGGGGGCGGGGAGCGGGTCGTGGCGTTGAAGTCACGTTCACCTCTAAGTTGATGTTCTACAGGTCCTGCCGTTCACGCACGAACAACAGATAGGTACTCCCTAGTAGTTTCCCACATTTACGCGAACCTGATTCCATAGGGGTATGACTTCACCTTCACAGGGTTCCGCCGGGCCCACCGCCGCCGAGTTCGCGCTCGCCTCGGAGATCGTGTCTCTCGAACGCCACGTCGCCGCGGGCGGCTGGGACGCCCCGATCCGGGTGTTCGCGCTCGTGCGGACCGCCGACGCGCTCCTCGAGACCCCCTCCTTGGCTGACGAGATCCCGCCCGAGGCGGTGCGCCTGGCGAAGGAGGACCCCCACGCGCTCCTCGCGATCGAACAGGAGGGACTCCCCCAGGCTCCGAACCTCGAGACCCTCCTCGCCCAGCTCGCGTGGCCGAAAACCGTGCACGGGGTTGCGATCGCGGTCGAGCAATTCGTCGTGCCGCCCGAGGCGGAAACGGGACTTCCCGAGGAGTCCGAGGCGCGGGTACAGGCACTGTTGGAACACCCCCAGCGCGACGACGTGCGGATCGTCGCGGGAGTGCTGCGAAGCGGGGAAGCCTGGTGCGCTCTTCGCTACCGGAGCCACGACGCGGACGACAAGGTCGCCCAATCCTCTGACGCCGTACCCGGGCTCGTCGACGCGCTACGCTCCACTCTGGAGTGAACCCGCCGGGTTAGTCGCCTTCGCAGCTCGGCAGGTCGGTGACGTCCCCGGCGCGGACGGCTTCGACCGCGGTGACGGCGTCTTCCAGGGTGTCGATCCGCAGCACGGTGAGCCCGCTGGGGATATTCCCCTGAACCTGCGGGCAGTTCTGGCCCGGAGCGAGGAAGTATTCCGCGCCGTCGCGCAGCGCGCCATGCATCTTTTGCCGGATCCCGCCGATCGGGCCGACGCGCCCGTTGAGGCCGATCGTCCCCGTGCCTGCGACGGCGTGCTCACCGGCGAGTGGGCCGGGGGTGAGCAGGTCGATGATGCCCAAGGCGAACATCGTTCCCGCTGAGGGGCCGCCTACCTTCTCCACCTCGATGTCGACCTCGAAGGGCATGTCGAAGTCGGGGTTGAGGAACACCCCGAGCATGCTGCCGCCGAACCCGTCATCGCCGGTGGCGAAGGTGACGTCCTCGGGTTCGCCCTCACGCTCGATGTGCAGCGTCACCTCCGTTCCCGGTGGGGTCGCTGCGAGCACGCCGGCGAGGTCGGGGTAGACGCCGATGTCAGTGCGGCCGCTATCGGGGGTGGAGATCGCTTCGATGTGATCCCCCTCCCGCAGCACGGCGTGGGCCGCCGATTCCGGATCAGTGCCGGCGACGAACAGCTCCACGGGGACGTCGATATCGAGCTCGGCGAGCGCCATGATCGTCGCATCGTGTTGGGAGCGGCTCATCTGCTGCTGGGCGCTTTGGTCCATCTCCTCCCGGGTCACCTCCGGGGCGTACAGCGCCTCACGGGGAAGCACGGTCGACGTCGAGTCGAACCAGCCGCGGATCGCCTGCGGAACGTTGACCGGATACCCCGGGCCCCCCGCGGCGACGACGGTGGTGATGCGCAACTCGCTCTCGTCATCGGGGTAGGTCTCCACACCGTCGATGGAGATGAGCGGGGTGTCGCGGTACTCCCCCAGAGTGTTGATCGTCGGCCCGGGCGATTGCACGGCGTAGGGCGCGGCGGTGAACAGCATCCACATCACGGCCGCGATGAACGCCACCCCGGAGGTGAGCATGGTGAGCGCGTGGCGGCGCTCGCTGTGCGAACCGGTGGCCTGAGGTTGCATGGGCAGTATTCTCACACCTTTGCCCACCTGAACGCGAGTTGGGGCGAGTTGCCTCGCTGGCGGGGCGGGTTGGTGCCGGTGGTGCGCCAACAGCGAAACCGGCGCTGCGGTGATTCCCGCGCGAGAGCGTTCGAGCGTACCGTTAGACCATGAGCGAGAATCCCGAAGGTTTAGAGCAGTGGCGCAAGATGCTGGAATCCATGCTCGGGCCCGAAGCAGCGGAAGAGGCGATGCGCGCGATCTCCGCGAGCGGCATGGACATGAGCAATCTGCCCGCGCAGATCGATCCGGGCCAGCTCCAGGCCGCGATGCAGCAGATGCAACAACTCCTCAGCGCGGGCGACGACGGCGAGAGCCAGTGGCGGTTCGCGCGGGACGTCGCCCGGCAGGTCGCGCACACCGGCGGTGACCCCACAGTCACGGCCGCGATGGCGGAGAAGACCCGCGCGGTGTTCTCCGTGGCGGACCTCTGGCTCGACAGCGCGATCAACTTCGACCCCGCGGGCGGGCCGGTGAAGGCGGCCGCCCGGGTGGAATGGGCGGAATCCTCGC
Source organism: Actinomycetes bacterium (assembly GCA_021793935.1). The sequence continues at coordinate 4,358 of JAJYRV010000102.1, forward strand.
TACCGGCCCTGCGCAGCATGGCCGAACCCGTGGGCTCCAGCGTCGCCGACGCGTTGGTCTCCACCCTCGCCGAACAGCTTGAGGGCGCACCGGAGTTCGGACCGATGGACGTCACCTCCATGATGAGCAACCTCGGCCGCCTGGGTTTCGCGATGCAGGTGGGCCAGGCCGCGGGTACCCTCGCACGGGAGGCGTTCGGCGGCACCGATATCGGGATCCCGCTGCACGGGCAGGGGCGGCTCCTCGTGCCTGCGAACATCGCCGAATTCGCGGACGGACTCGACGCTCCGGAAGACGAGGTGTGGCACTTCCTCGCGGTGCGCGAAACCGCGCACGCCCGGCTGTACGAGCACGTGCCCTGGCTCCAGGCCCACCTCGTGGGCGCGGTGGAACAATACGCCCGGGGGATCGAAATCGACCTCGACCAACTCGAGTCCTCCGTCCGGGAGATCGACCCGACGGACATGGATCAGCTCCGCACCGCGCTGTCCGGGGACATCTTCCTCGGCGCGCCCAACGAGTCCCAGCAGCGGGCCCTGCAACGCCTCGAGACGATGCTCGCCCTCGTGGAAGGGTGGGTGGAAGAGGTGACCGCGCAGGCGGTTGCCGCGCACCTGCCCCACGCGGTGCCGCTCCGGGAGATGATTCGCCGACGGCGCGCGGCCGGCGGGCCAGCAGAAGATACCTTCCGTACGCTCGTGGGTCTGGAACTACGCCCGCGCCGGGTGCGGGAAGCCGCGGCGTTGTGGGCGGAACTCACCCGCAGCGAGGGGGTCGGCGCCCGCGACGGACTGTGGTCCCAGCTTGACCTCATGCCCACGGGCGAGGACCTCGACGATCCCACCGCTTTCGCCCAGCGGCGCAAGGCCGGGGATTCCGAGGAGTTCGGTGACCTCGACGCGGAGCTCGCGAAGATCCTCGGCACCGGGGATGCGCCGCCGGAAGACGCGGCCGACCAGCCCGGCGAAGGTGAGGAGCGCCCCGAAGGCGACGAAGGCGGCGGCGGGGAGCAGGACTAGCCCGGCAGTCCCGCCTGCAGTTCAGCGAACACCTGCCCCGCGTCGTCGAATTTCGCCAGTGGCGCGGACTGGCCGAGCCACAGCGACTGCAATTCGCCGAGGTTCCGGCGTCCGGCTTCCTTTCGGAATTGCCCAGTGAGCCAGTTTTGAGCGGGGAACGGTGCGATCGCATCGCCCGCTTCGATCGCCCGTACCGCCCGATTGGGCGCGCCCCGTGAGAGTCGCCCGCTCAGCGCGCGGGTGAGCACGCTGCCATCCGCGCTCGCTCCCCGGATCGCGTCCCGGTGCGCGGGGCTCGCGGCCGATTCCCGGGCGGCGAGGAATGCCGTGCCGACCTGGACGGCGCTGGCCCCGAGCGCGAACGCCGCCCGTACTCCCCGCCGATCGGCGACCCCGCCTGCCGCGATGACGGGGACGTTCACCGCGTCGACGACCTGCGGGACGAGGGAGAAGGTGCCCACGAGCCCGGCCTCGGGTTCGCCCAGGAACGCAGTGCGGTGGCCCGCCGCTTCCGCGCCGGTGGCGACGATCGCATCCACTCCCCCGGCCTCGAGCGCTTCCGCCTCGGCGACGGTCGTCGCCGTCCCGATGATCACCGTTCCCTGCTCGCGAGCGCCGGCGCTCACCCACGCCGGTGGCACCCCGAACACGAGGCTGAGCGCCGCGGGTTTCGCCTCGAGCGCGGCCTCGAGTTGCGCATCGAAGTCGGGAAGGAAGTGTTCCGGGGGCGCGGGGATCGGCAGGTCGACCTCGTCAAAGAAGGGGGCCAGCACGTGTGCGGCGCGGCTCAGGTCAACATCCGCAGGCGCCACCTCGCTTCCCGTGGGGAGCCACAGGTTCACCGCGAAGGGCTGCGCCGTCGCCTCCCGCAGTTCCGCGATCGTTTCGAGTATGCGCTCCGGGGAGTACCCGTAGAGCCCGTAGGAACCGAGACCCCCGAGGGTGCTCACCGCCGCGGTGAGTTCCACGGAACTCAGGCCCCCGAAGGGGCCGAGGATGATCGGGTGGGAGATGTTCAGCAGTTCGCAGATCGGGTTGGTCGCCATGGCGCGCTTCCGGGAGATGGATGAGTCTTCTCCAGATTAATCGACGTGAGCGCCGGAGCCGTCGACGAACGAGACCCCCTCGAGGAACCCGCGGGCGCGCTCGGTGCGCGGGTATTGGTTGACGATCTCCCAGAACGCCTCGTCGTGCCCGACTTCCACAAGGTGGGCGAGTTCGTGCACGAGCACGTAGTCGAGCACCCAGGACGGCATGTTCTGAAGCCGGTGGGAGATCCGGATGGAGCCGTTCAAGGGCGTGCACGAACCCCACCGGGTGGTCTGGTTCGTCACCCACCGGACCGAACTCGGGCGCACCCCCTCGGGCAGGTACTCCCCGGCGAGGCGCTCGGCCCGCTCCATGAGGTCGGTCGAGGAGAGTTGGCGGCGCGCCTCGCTGCGCTTAACCCGCTCGATCATGCGGGCAACCCACTCATCTTCCTGCCTGCGAGTGAAACTGCCCGGAATCGCGATGACGAGCCGGCCCTGTTCCCGGAACGCCGACACGGTGCGGCGCCGCCGCGCGCTCCGGCGCACCTCGATCGTGCCCTCCCCCGGCACGTCACGCATCACCCGCTCACGTCCGCTCATGTTCCCACTTTGTCAGAATCGGGTCCTGCACGGCGGGTAAATGCATCGCTGCGGGGAAAACCCGACTTATCCACAGGGTCGCTCGCGGCGCGCGGTTCCTCGTGAAGA
>JAJYRV010000103.1 GCA_021793935.1 Actinomycetes bacterium
GGCCCGGGGCGCGGCTGCGAGCCGGTGGCTCGACCTTCGAAGTGCGCACCGACGCCACCCGCCGCTGTTTTCCCCGCGGCGAACTCGCCCTCCTCCTTCCGCTCGCCGCCTCCCTCGGGTTCGCCTCGATGTGGCTCTTTCCTGGCGCGGGCCCGTGGCCACTCGTCGCCGCGGCGCTCCTCACCCCCGCCGGGATGCTGCTGCGTTCCCGGGTGGGCAGCGGCCCGCTCCCCGATCCCGCCCAGCTCCGCCGCCTCGGCATCGCAGGCCCGAACGCCCAGGAATCTGGCGCGGAACCGCCATGGCCCGTGGAACTCGGCAACGCCCCCGCGCGGCGGCGGCCCCGCCCCGTGAAACTCAAGGTCTCCCCCGGCGACGTCGTGGCGCTCGTCGGCCCGGGCTCCTCGGGCCTCGCCCGGTGGGTCGCCGCCCAACTCCTCTCCCGGGGCGGGCAGGAATGCCCCGATCACCCCGGGGAGACCGCGGGCACCGGGGAGAACGTGGGCGCCGCCGGGTCGCGGTACGAACTGCGGCTTGCTTCCGCGAGCGCGGGCGTCACCCTCATTGCCTCCCCCACCCCAGGGGTTGTTCCCGGGCACGCGACGATCGTGGTGCCTGTGCGGGCCGGACACAATCGCGCCGTCACGCCCCAGTGGTACGCAGCGCTCGTGCGTAGCTCCACGGGCGCCGTGCTGCCCGAGGTGGCACGCTTGAGCGATCACCTGCCCGAACTCACGCGCCTGCCCTGGGACCGCCACGACGGCGGCCTCGCCGCCCCCATCGGCGTGACCGTCGGCGCGAGCGGGCTGGAAACGGTGGCGATCGACCTCAGCGCCGACGCACCGCACGCGGTCATCGCGGGCACGACCGGGGCGGGGAAGTCGGAGCTGCTCACCTCATGGCTGTGCGGTCTCGCCGCCCATTACCCGCCGGCGCACGTCGCGATGGTGCTCGTGGACTACAAGGGCGGAGCGACCTTCGGGGCGCTTTCCCGCCTGCCGCACGTGTTGGAGGTGCTCACCGACCTGGAACATCCCTACACCGTGCGCGCCCTACGGAGCCTGCGCGTGGAAATTCTCCGCCGGGAGCGGCTGCTGAAGGAATCGGGGGCCGCGCACGTGGCCGAGCACAACGCCCGCGCGGAGCCGCTGCCCAGGCTGCTCATCGTCGTCGACGAGTTCCGCGTACTCGCCGATGAGTACCCCGACGTGCTCGACGAACTCGTGCGGGTGGCCGCCCAGGGTCGCTCGCTCGGGATTCACGTCGTGCTCGCCACGCAGCGGCCCGGCGGCACGATGACCCCGGACATTCGCGCGAACATGGGGATCCGTGCGTGCCTGCGGGTGGTGGAGGAGACCGATTCCATCGACCTCATCGGCACCGCGGGCGCCGCCGATCTGCCCGCGATCCCGGGGCGGATGCTGCTGCGCGACGAGGCGCTGCGAACGGTGCAGACCCTGTGGGCGGGGCGAGGCGGCCTCGTCGAGAGGATCGTCTCCGCCTGCGAGTCCGCCGCGCACGACCTGCCCCACCTCGCCGGCGTTGAACGCCCGTGGGCACCTCCCCTGCCCGGCCTCCTCACCGCTCTGCCACCCGGCGCGGAAGGGTTCCTCGCGCTCGGCGTAAGCGATCTTCCCGAGGAGCAGCGACTGGGAACCTGGCAGGTGCCCGCGGATGCGCAGGTCCTCGTTGCCGGTGATCCCGGGTCGGGCCGCACGAGCCTCGCCCGCCGCGCCGCCGAGGAAGCGGCGCGCAGCGGAATGGGGGTGCACGTCATCGCCGCCGCCCCGCTCCTGCCCGCGCCGGGGGCGGGGACGTTCGCCGACCTGGGCGACGTCGTCCTGTGTCATGCATTGCTCTCCCGGCTCCGCGCCGAAGGGCCGGACGCGCTCATCATCGACGATGCGGAGCAACTCCTCGATTCCCTCGACGACGCGCTCGGCCCCGGCGAAGGTGCCGCGTTCCTGCATGAGGTGTTGCGCGCGTGCCGGCGGGCGGGACGGTTCGTGCTGCTCACCACGCACCTACCGATCCCCGGCTGGGCCCCGAGCGGCGGTGACCGGATCGTGTTTCCACCCGCCGATCCCCACCACGCGGCCCTCGCGGGACTCTCGAAGGACTTCGCGGGGGCTGGGCCGCCGGGGCGCGCCGTCGCCATCCGCGCCGGGGCCCAGGTCTCCATTCAGTTGGCGTTGCCCGCAGCGGAGCAGCCGCCATCAGCGCCTTCCGAGGAGAACCTTTCCCAACCGGCGCTCGAGTCCGGCCCGGCGCCGGAATTCTTACTCCAGCCCCTTCCCCGCCGCGTGGACCTGCCACTTGCCACCCCCGGCCGCGCGTTGTGTATCGGTATCGGCGGGGAGGATCGCCGGCGCATCGGCCTCCCCTGTGAACCGGGGAAAACCACCGTTGTTGTGGGCAATCCGGGCACGGGCAAGACCCGCTTCGCCCGCGTCCTGTCCGCCCGGGCCGCAGCGCTCGGCCGGGGCGGGGAGCTGCGCGTCATCGACGACCTCCACTCGGCTTCCACCGACGAACTCGATGCGTGCGAGGAGGCGTTAACGGCGGGGCGACACGTCGTCGTCACGACCTCCCCGGACGGCCTCAGCACAGGCTTCCACCCGTTCCTGCAACGCCTGCGCCACAGCGAGCACACGGTGTTCCTCGGCCAGATCCCCCGCGCCGCGATCGGGCTCAATCTGGGGATCTATATCGCTTCAAACGCGCCGGGCCGGGCAGCGCTGCGCACGGGAGGGCGGATCACGCCGCTGCAGCTCGATGTGTGCAGCGAGATCGACCAGCCCGGCGCGGTCAATGCTTCCTGAGGAGGGCTCAGCCAGTGCAGGGCGATCGAGCGGGGCGATCGTGCAGGGCGCTAGTGCACGGCGGAGTCGGTGCCGGAGCCCATCGTCTTCCCCGTCACCTCGCGAGAGGCTGGGGCGAGGAACCCGACGATGACGGCGAGACTCATCAGCCCCACTGTCCATGCGGCGGCGGTGGAAATGACGTCGGCCATCGTCACCGCGGTGACGAACTGCAGGAGTTGCCAAGAAATTACCGGGCCCCGGCCCCAGCGCATCCCCTTCCACAGTCCCCTGCCCCCGAAGAACAGCAGCGCCGCGAACATGAGGATCACCGCAGCCATCGTCAGGGCGTATCCCCACGCGCTCATCGCGCCGTCGGGGCGGTCGATGAGCATCCACACCGCGGCCGCGAGGAGCCCGAGAATCTCCACCCCCAGGAGAAAGAACGCCATCCACAGCAGCGGCGGGCGGGACGTAGAATGGGGTTTGGCAGGGCTTTCCACGGCTACCACCTTAGCCGGGAACCTGCCGCAGATAGCACACCGGTGGCCCGCTGCGCTATGAAGGACATCTCACCACCATTTGCCAATTCTCCTCTTGTGTAGAACGCCCGCACGTGTGAAAGTAGACGGTGGTTGAATTGTTTACCCCGAATTTACACACTTTCACCGGCGCATCTTTGTGCGCTTCCGTGCATGTTTGTTTTCGGTTTGCCTAAGGAGAACCTGCTCATGGATTGGCGTAGTCGCGCTGCCTGCCTCACTGAAGACCCCGAGCTCTTCTTTCCCATCGGCAACACCGGGCCCGCCCTCGTACAGATCGAAGAAGCGAAGGCCGTGTGCCGGCAGTGCCCCGTGGTGGATACCTGCTTGAAGTGGGCAATGGAAACGGGGCAGGACGCCGGAGTGTGGGGCGGGATGTCCGAAGACGAGCGCCGTTCACTCAAGCGCCGCACCGCTCGCGCACGCCGCGCGCGCTCCTGATCGAACCATCTTCGTAATTACGCCACCGCGGTTCCGCGGTGGCGTTATTGCAACGGCACCGTGAGCTCCACGCGCGTGCCCCCACCCGGATTATCAGCCCAGTTGATCGTCCCACCCAGTTCCGTTTCCGTAAGCGTGCGCACGATCTGCGTGCCCAGCCCCTGACCGACCCGGCCGCCGGCACCTTCCCCGTCGTCGTTGACCGTCACATACAGCGTGCCGTTCGAACGTGAGGTGGAGACGACGATCTTGCCTCCCGAATTGGAAAATCCGTGCTCGACGGCGTTCGTGACGAGCTCGGTGAGGACGACGGCGAGCGCGGTCGCGTGCGTTGCTTGGATCGTGCCGAACTTCCCGTCCCGGACGAATTCGACTTCGACGTTGCTCGTGCGCGCGGCGTCGGCCGCCATCGACAGGGTGCGCCCGAACAGATCGTCGAAGTTGACCGTCTCGTCGATCGTTTGCGAGAGCGCCTCGTGCACGGTCGCGATCGTCGCCACTCGGCGCATCGCCTCGTCGAGCGCCGTACGCACCTCGGTGGAGGTGGAGCGCCGGGCCTGCAGGCGCAGCAGCGCCGCGACGGTCTGGAGATTATTCTTCACCCGGTGGTGGATCTCGCGGATCGTCGCGTCCTTGGTCATGAGTTCGCGTTCCCGGCGGCGCAGTTCGGAGACGTCGCGCACGAGCAGGACCGAGCCGGTGCGCGCGCCGTAGGCGGTGATGGGGATCGCCCGCAGCGACAACGCCACCCCGCGGGATTCCACGTCCGTGCGCCAGGCGGCCCGGCCCATGATCACCAGCGGCAGCGATTCATCCACCTCATCGGCGGCATCGAGGAGCGGGGTGACGACTTCGGCGAGCGGCTGGCCAACGATCTCACCGGTGACGCCGAGGCGGTGGAATGCCGAGGAGGCGTTCGGGGAGGCATAGAGCACCTCACCTTCGGCGTTGAGGCGGACGAGCCCGTCGCCCACGCGCGGGGCCCCGCGCCGCCGGCCGGTCGCGGCGTCCATCGAGGGGAATTCCCCGCGGGCGATCATTTCACAGATCTCGTCCGCGGACTCCACGTAGTTCACCTCGAGGCGGCTCGGGGTCCGGCTCGCACCCAGGTGGGTCTCCCGGGCGATGACGGCGATCGTGCGGCCCTCGCGCACGACCGGGATCGCTTCCTCTCGGATCGCGTACGCCCCGGTCCAGCGGACTTCCTTCACCCGCACCATCTGCTGGGTGTTCGCGCCCTCGTCGAGGGTTTCTTGCAGGGAATTCGGGGACCTGCTGCCGATGATGTCGTCGTGGTGCACCGTCGCGGCGGTAGAGGGCCGGCAGTGGGCGATGGCGACGTAATCGGCGTCGCTCGTCGGCAGCCACAGCACCAGATCGGCGAAGGCGAGGTCGGAGATGACTTGCCAATCCCCTACCAGCAGGTGCAGCCATTCGGCGTCGACCGGATCGGAGGTTCCGTGACGCTCGAGCAGGTTACTCATCGTGGACACACACATAGCCTAGAGTGTTTCTATGCACTTCAACGCCTCAACGGACTACCCGGCGTCGGCTGCAGCGGTGGCCGAATTGTTCGCAAATCCCGATTTTGTCGATGCGAAAATCGCCGCATCCGGCGCGAGCGAGGGGAAAAAGGAGATCACGGGCAGCCCGGCGGGCGCGTTCAGCGTTGCCACGACCCGCACGATGCCTTCGGACATCATTCCCGCCCAGTACCGCAAGTTCGTTCCCGGCGGGGTCACCCTCACCCTGACCGAGGCGTGGGGCGCGCCGAGCGCGGATGGTTCCCGAGAGGGGAAACTCACACTGAAGATCGCCGGGGTACCCGCCTCCGCGGAGGGCACCTGCGCGCTGACGGCGGTGAGCGAGGAGGGCTCCACCCTCACGTACGACGGCGATGTCAACGTCTCGATCCCGCTCTTCGGCGGGAAGATCGAACGGGCCGCGGTGAACGCCGTCGAGCGGGTGATGCGCCTGGAGCGGGGCGTCGCCGTGGAATGGCTCGCCCGGCGATGACCGGCGCGGCCCGGTTAGCGGCGCCCGTGGGCTTCGGCGAAGGACAACTCGTGGTGGCGGGTTTCGTCCCAGGGGATGGTCCAGCCCAGTTCGTCGAAGAGGTAGGACAGCAAGTTGCCCGTGAATCCCCACACCCACCCCGTGGGGAGGCGGAACCCGGCCGATTGGAAGCCGGCGAGGCGGACGTAGGCGCGGTTGTCCGGGTTGAGCAGGTCACCCACGGGGATCCGAAGCGGGTGCAGCACCTCCGACCTGTCCCAGACGTCGCTCGCCCTCACGTGCGGTGACCATCCCAGGACGAAGGTGACGAGGTTAGCGCTCACCGGCAGGGCGACTTCGCCGAGGCTGCCGATCACTTCGATCGAGGAGGCGGCAACCCCGGTCTCTTCGGTGGTTTCACGCACCGCGGCTTGTTCCGGCGTTTCCCCCGGATCAATGCCCCCGCCGGGGAACGCGATCTGCCCCGGGTGGTGCGCCAAGTGAGGTGAGCGCTGAACGAGGAAGATATCGGTATCGCGGGGATCCCGCCGAGGCTCACCGGGCTCGGTGAACAGCGCGAGGACCGCGGCGTGGCGGTAGGTTCCCGTGTCGTGCTCATCGGCCCGGTGGTCGGGGGCGACGGGTGAAAGGAGCCCCTGGCGCGCGCGTTGGTGCAGCCGGTACAGGTCATCACGCACGGCCGAGCATCGCCCCTTCGCCGGGATCCTCGGGTGCTCCTGGATTGCTGAGGTGACCGAAGCGGTGCTCCGTCTGCGAAATCGCCTGCTCGCGCAGGAAGCACAGCACCTCCCTGCGCCCGGACTGCAACGCGGGGCCGGGCAGGACCGCGATCGAGGTGCCTACCGACTCCGCGATGGCGCGGGCCTCGGCGGGGTCGAGGCAGCGGATCCGGCCGGGTTGGACCCAGGTCGCGGCGCGCATCGTGAACTCCTCGAGCGTTTCCACCCGCCAGCCCGCGGCGACGCTCGTCGGCGCGGTAGCGACGTCGATCCCGCTCGGCACTCCCTCGGGCGCGGCCCGGGGCCCGGCGCCCGGCGGGGGACCGGTTGCCGTGTCGGTGCTCGCCGCTGATCGGGCCTCCGCCCCGACGAGCGCCGGAAGGACCTCGGTATCCGCGGCACCGCCCGCCGCCTCGCCCGGGGCGGCGGGCGGCTCGCTCGTGACCGGCGGCCCCGGGTTTGCTGGGGCGGGGCCGGGGGTCTCTGCTGCCGGTGCTTCCTCGACGTGGGCGCTCGGGTGCTGC
>JAJYRV010000104.1 GCA_021793935.1 Actinomycetes bacterium
TTACGCAGTGAGCGGATGCCGGACCTGCTCAATCCGGGGCAGTTCTGCGGGCCGACCGCCCAGCATGCGGTGCGTCAGGCGCGGCAACTGGGCAAGAACCTCGCGGCCGTACTCGAGGGTGAACCGATTGCCGCCTACCGGCACAAGAACATGGGAACGGTGGCCTCGCTCGGCTTGTACAAGGGGGTCGCCACGGTGTTCGGGCTGAAGCTGCGGGGACCCCTGGCGTGGTTCATGCACCGGACCTACCACATGTGGGCGATGCCGACCCTCAACCGCAAGATCCACGTGATCCTCGATTGGACGATGTCGCTGCTCTTCCGCCGCCAGACGGTGGCGCTCGGTGCGCTGAAGACCCCGCGCGAAGAATTCCAGAAGGTCGCCTCGAGTCAGGACTGACCGCTCCGCGCAGGCTCGGCCCGCTCACGCGGGTCACGAGCATGGCGCGCCGCCCACTAGACTTGGACGCGGCAGGCTGGCGGTGCGAACGGCCCCTGCCGCTCGCGCGAGCAGGCGCCCCCATAGCCCAATCGGCAGAGGCAGTCGACTTAAAATCGATACAGTCTGGGTTCGAGTCCCAGTGGGGGCACTCGATTCACGAGGATCGAAACCTGGCACGAAGACCCGCGGCCGTGGGGTCGGGCGCGGGTCGCACTGGCGCCTGATCACTGCCGATCTCCTGAGGCGAAGTAGTCGGTGAAGTCGTGGGGGTTGAGTTTCTTGTTCGCGCACCACGTGTCGCTATGGCAGGTGCCGAGGTAATGGGCGTGTGAGTCAGCGAGGAGGGTTGCGATGTTCTCCGGTTTCCTGGCTCGCCGGGCGCAGCGGATCGCGGCCCAGAGGTTGGCTCCGCTGGATGCGCCGATCGGGGCGCCCAGCAGCGCGCGCAGCTCTCGTGCACCGCAGATGCTGGCGGCATCGGGGGCTTGGACGATGAGGTCGATACTGTCAGGGTCAAACGACCCAGGTAAGACGGGCCTGCCCAGACCTTCGACACGGGTGGGCATCCCGGTGCCGTAGTCCGCGACCCCGTAGAGCCACCCGGGCAGGTAGGCAGAGTTCTCCGCGTCCACCCCGATGATCCGGTAGGCAAGGCGGTGTCGTCGCCGATAGGCATGGAGGCCCGCGGCGGTCGCCCCCGAGCCGAGACCAGCGATCAGCACTGTCGGGGGCGATCCGGTCGCCGCGGTGAGGGCCCCAACGAGATCGCGGGCCACGGGCCAGTCGGGGTCGGTGGCCGCTGTTGGCGCGTGAGTGAAGTGATCGAGATAGAACCCGCCGATGTTCCGAGCGATGCGCTCGGCTTCGTCGTAGATCGCTGCTGGCGGGGCATGGGGCACAACGGTGGCATGCTCGGCGTGGATCAGTTCTGTCTTCGCTGCCGACGTGGACGGCGGAACCACCACCGTGCAGGGCAGGGCGAGCGCTCGACACCAGTGCGCGGCGGCTACCGCAGCATTCCCCGCGCTGGCCAGCACGACCGGGCGCCCGGACTGGATCGCGCCATCGGTGACCAAGCGGCGAAACACCAGGCGCATGGTGTGGTGTTTCAGGCTTCCGGTAGGGTGGCGCGATTCGTCCAGCATGAAGATGCGCGACCCCGAGGCGAAGGAGCCGGGCCATTCGAATGTTCGCAGACCCGCGGGCGGGGAGGCGTGCCCGGCGAGGACCCGTATCGCCCACGCCCTCCATGCGCTATCGTCTTCGGCTGCGAGCAAGGTCGTCATAGCTCAGCGCTTTCGAGCATAGGCCCGCACCGCCAGCGGGCAGAAGACGATGAAGATGATCGCTGACCACAGCAGCGTCATCATCACGGAGTCCCCAAGAGGTGATCCGGTGAGGAGCCCGCGTGCGGCGTCCATTGCGTGGGTGACGGGGTTGATGTTCGCCCAGGCTTGTAGCCAGCCGGGCAGCGTGTCGATGGGGGCGGCGAGGTTCGTGCCGAACAACAGCAGGACGAACGCGAAGAACACAAACATCATTAGCGTGCTTTCGTCTCTTACGATCGCGCCGAGGAACACGGTGACCCAACTGATGCTGAACCCGAACACGATAGCCAACGCGCCAGCAGCGAAAGCGGAGCCGGCGCTGGTTCCCACTCGGAAGCCCATCAGGAAACCGATGGCAAACAGAACGGCTACGGCGATGACGTAGCGGACGACGTCGGCGAGGATCGATCCAAGCAGCGGGGCGGTGCGGGCGATGGGGAGGCTGCGGAAGCGGTCGAAGACTCCCTTCTTCATGTCAATGTTCAGCGCCATACCGGAGGACATCATCCCGGACAGGCCCGCGCCGGTGACGACGATGCCGGGAAAGATGTACTGGATGTACTCACCGGAGGAACCGGAGACGGCAACTCCGAACAGGTAGACGAACAGCACCAGGAAGATCACCGGCGTCATCACTCCGTTCGCCAGTAGCCCCGGGTTGCGAGCAGTCTTGGTCAGGCTCCGCCCCGCGAGCAGAAAGCTGTGACGAACCAAACCTGACCAGCGCTGAGCGGCGGGTTGAGTTGCGGCCGATGCCCGGGTCATGAACGTGCCCCTTCCCCGGCCAGAGCACTCTCGTGCGTTCCAGTCGAGCCGCCCGAGTCAGAGGCGTTGATCGCTTCCCCGGTCAGGGAGAAGAACACTTCATCCAGACTCGGCAGCCGTAGCGAGAACTCCGTCATAGCAATGCCCGCCTCCGCGAATCGGCGCGTGAGGTCAGCCACGGCGCCATCGCCTGCAACACGGACGCGTAGTTCGTGAGTGCTGGCTCGCTCTACGGCAGATCCCGTCACGTGCGCGAGGATCGATGCCGCGTCCTCCAGGCGAGCGGCATCGCGGGGATGGACGGTCATCGTCTGCCCACCGGTCCGGCGCTTCAACTCCGCTGGAGTGCCGTGGGCAATGACCTTGCCGTGATCGATCACTGAGATCGCATCGGCCAGTGCGTCCGCCTCCTCCAGATACTGGGTGGTCAACAGCACCGTCGCGCCTTCGCGCACGATCCCCCGAATGGTGTGCCACAGGTCCTCCCGCTTACCCGGGTCAAGGCCGACGGAGGGCTCATCGAGGAACACCACTGCGGGAGTGCCGATCAGACTCGCGGCGAGGTCGAGCCGCCTGCGCATTCCGCCGGAGTACGTCGAGACGGGTCGATTGCCCGCATCGGCGAGGCCGAACCGCGCCAGCAGCTCCGTGGATCGGGACAGCGCCGCGCCCTTGGACAGATCGAGCAACCGACCGATCAGTGCGAGGTTCGCCCGGCCCGTCAACTCTTCATCCACGGTGGCGTATTGGCCGGTCAGGCCGATCCTCCGGCGGACCTCGGCCGGATGTCGCACCACGTCGAAGCCGCCGACGTGCGCTGAGCCCTCATCCGGATCCGTGAGCGTGGCGAGAATGCGGATCGCGGTGGACTTACCCGCACCGTTGGGCCCGAGCACGCCCAGCACCGTTCCCGGTGGTGCCGCTAGGTCGACTCCGTCGAGTGCCGTCGCCTTCTTGAATCGCTTGACGAGCCCCTCGGCCCCGAACGCCTCGTCGTTCATTTCTGCCTCCATCCATTCTGCATGCCAAGATCACATGATGTTATCATCTCAGATACCGCGGCAGGATAGTAGGTGGAGAAATTCGGAGGGCACGATGAGGGCTGGGCGCCGAACAGAGCAGCAGTTTCGCAACCGCGAGCGCATCCTTGCCGCGGCACAGGAGGAGTTCACGCAGGTCGGCTACCGTGAGGCGAAAGTCAACAGCATCGCTTCACGCGCTGCGCTGACCCGGGGTGCGATCTACTCCAACTTCCCCAGTAAGCGAGCCCTCGGACTTACGGTTGCCGCGAGGGCAATGAGGGTGAACCGGCCCCCGGTATCCGGAGCTGCGAGTCGAGAGGAAGTCGTCGTGTCGGTGGCGCAGGCGCGGCTTGCCCGGCTACCGACGGGGCAACACGGTGATGCTTCTCGAGTCGAGCAACTTCGAAGCGACCTTTACGCAGAGATTCGCCAGGATCCGGATCTGCGTGATGCCTGCGCAGCGCTGTTGCAACTCGGGGCGATCATCTTTGCCCGCGCACTCGAACGCCTCGACACCGATGATCCGATCGACCGGGCGGTGCGGGTGGCTTCGGCTGTGCTGACTGTCTTGCACTCTGCGGACAGCCTCAGCGCCTCAGCCCCGGGCTTCATCGATCCGTTCACGGTCGTCGCCACCTGCAAAGCCCTCGCCTCTACCGACTTCGACGACCGTTGGTCGCCTCCGCATGAGTCGATCGTTCCTGCGACTCAAACGATCGACCGCGCGTGGGAACCACCGAGCGCGCTCACGGATCTGGTCACCGATGCTCCAGTGCAGTGGGAGAGCGAGGGGATCGTCGCAATTCTCGGCCTCCGCCAAGCCGCGGGCATCGAACAGGCACTTCGAGCAGCACCAGACGGTCACCGACTCTTCGTGGTCCTGGTGAGCGACGAGCCGGCCGAACGAATCCCGCTGGCCAGGTTCGTGCTCAGTGAAGTCATGGGCGCATTGCGCCACAGCGTGCCGACCGCAGTGCTGGCGCGGCTCTCGTTAGTACTTGATCCCGAGGCAGCGATCGCGCGCTCCGCCGGCCTGCGCGCAACGACCGACGATACCCATGTTGCGCTCGAGATCAAGAACGGTCGAATGACAAGATTTTCCGAAGGCCCAGCCGCGTGCCACGCCATCGCGGTCGGACAAGGAGCGATGAATCCGCAGCGCGCGTCGGCGAACTGATCGGGAGGCCTCCACGCATCCTCGGCATCTCACCAGATGAGCAATGTTGCCCCGCCCTCGGCGATAGTTGAACCTTCGCGTAACGTACCGGAGGTACGGATGCCCCTGCGGTATCCCGCAGATTATCGGTGCCCTACGAAGAGGTCGTCGTCCCATGGTCGAGGTTTTTCTCACTAAGCGCCGCGCAGTGGATTATTGCCAATGCGCCACCGCGCTGTGTTGTGTGGCCTGACGCGTCGATCCACCCAGCTTTTTAATCCACCCAGCGCTTCTCACGTCAGTGCTGAGCTGATTCAGCAGTGCGCGCACTCCGCGCCTCACCGGTATCGACGCGCCAAGTCGCGCGCACGCGATGCTCCTCCGGAGCGCCGGCGCGCTCGCCCTCATTTGCTTGCACTTCACAAAGGAACCCCCATGTCATCTTCGACTGCGCCGCGTCGGCGCGTGAAACTTCCCTCATTCGGAACCCAGATCATCCTTGGCCTCATCTTTGGGCTTCTTCTCGGCGGGCTCGCGCTCGCCATCGGGCCCTCGGTGGACGCCAACGGGGAGGAGGCCGCGAACTGGCTCACCACCACGTTGTCGACGATCGGGTCCACCTTCGTTACTCTGCTGCGGACGATCGTTCCGCCCCTGATCTTCACGGCGATCGTTGCATCCGTGGCCAACCTGGGTAAGGTCACCAACGCCGCCCGGCTGGCGGGCCAAACGCTGCTGTGGTTCGCGATCACTGCCCTAGTTTCCGTGGCGATCGGCATCGCGCTGGGTCTGCTCTTCCAGCCGGGCCGGAACACCACCGTCACGGCGGTCGGCGACTACGAACCCGGGCGCACCGGCTCGTGGCTGGATTTCCTCACCGGTATCGTTCCGCAGAACTTCCTGGGCCTGAACGTCTCGGGCGACCGGGTGAACTTCGCCGCTCTGCAGATCGTCGTCATCGCCCTCGTCGTTGGTCTCGCGGCGCTGCGCACCGGCGCCAAGGCGAAACCGTTCCTGGACTTCAACGCCTCCGCGCTCGAGGTCGTGCAGACGGTCCTGTGGTGGATCATCCTTCTCGCGCCGCTGGGAACTCTCGGACTGATTGGAAACTCGATCGCCGAATACGGGTGGGATCTCATCCCCAAGCTCGGGGCGTTCACCGCCGCGATCTACGTCGGCCTGGCACTCGTGCTCATCCTCGTCTATCCCGCGGTGCTGAAGGTCAACGGCCTTTCCATCAAGCAGTACTACAAGGGTGCTTGGCCAGCCATCCAACTCGGCTTCGTGTCCCGGTCCTCCCTGGGCACGCTGCCCGTCACCCAACGGGTGGTGGAGCGCAACTTCGGTGTCCCCTCCGCCTACGCCTCCTTCGCGGTGCCGTTCGGTGCAACGACGAAGATGGACGGATGCGCCGCTATCTACCCGGCCGTCGCGGCGATCTTCGTCGCCCAGTTCTTCGGCGTACCCCTAACGATCACCGACTACCTCCTCATCGCATTCGTCTCCGTTATCGGATCCGCCGCGACGGCGGGGCTCACCGGGGCGATCGTCATGCTCACCCTCACGCTGTCCACCCTGGGGCTGCCGCTGGCAGGCGTGGGGCTGTTGCTCTCGATCGACCCGATCCTTGACATGGGGCGCACCGCTACCAACGTTGCGGGCCAGGCACTGGTGCCCCTCGTCGTCGCCAAACGAGAAGGAATCCTCGACGAGCAGGTGTACAACAGCCCCGCGAAAGACATCCTTGCCAAGGACACCTCCGTGGCCGGGCCCGAGGACGTGGAGCCCGACCCGCAGCGCGTGGCAGGAACCGCGCGCGCCGAAAGCTCCTAGACGTGTGAAAATGAGGAGGTGTCATTTGCTTCCGAACTAGGATCCGGCGCCGCCTACCTGCTTCGCGGGCTGACGGTGCTACTTCGAGCCCCGCGGCTGGCGCTGCTGGGAATGGTCCCACCGCTCGTCGTGTCGGTGGTCATGACGACGTTGCTCGCCCTGTTCGGCTTCCTGGCCCTCGGGCCGCTGACGGAATTCGCTACGGGATGGGTTCCGGAGTCGATCCGGATGCTTGCCCGGGTGCTCCTGGGGATTCTCGCCATGGTGTTGGCGATCGTCATCGGGGTAGTTCTGTTCGCGTCGATCACGCTGGCCGTCGGCGCGCCGATCTACGAGAAGATCTCCGAATCGGTGCAGCAGGCATTCGGTGACGCGGGCCTCGCCCCACAGGAGACAATGTTTGCCAGCGTGATGCGGGGGCTGCGGCAGTCGGCTGTCGTCGTCGGGCTTTCGCTCCTGTTCGGCGTTGCCGCGTTCGCGCTCGGTCTGATCCCGGT
>JAJYRV010000105.1 GCA_021793935.1 Actinomycetes bacterium
TGCAAGACGGCGCCGTGTTGAACGTGTCACGGCGCCCGCCGCGGGCAGCGCTAGTAGCGCTGGCTACGGCGCGAGAGCGGGCGGATCGACTATCCCGAACCGCTGGCGCAACGCCCGGATCGCCGCGTACCACCCGTTCATCCCATGGACCCCGGGGCCGGGCGGGGTTGAGGAGGAGCACAGGTAGACGCCGGGGATCGCCCCGGAATACGGGTTGCGCCACGGGGTGGGGCGCGCGAGCATCCGGAACATCGTTATCGCGCCGGCGGCGATGTCCCCGCCGATGTAGTTCGCGTTATGGTCGGCGAGGCCCGCAGCGGGGATCGCACGGGAGGCGACGATGACGTCGCGAAAGCCGGGCGCGAATCTCTCGATCTGGCGCGTCACATCCTCCGTCACGTCCCGGGTCGAGCCCGCGGGCACGTGCGCATAGGTCCACAGCGGCCGCGCGCGCCCCACCTGGCGGGAGGCGACGACCTGGGCCGGTTCGGAAGCCAGCACCATCGGGGCCCGCGCGTGCCGGCCCCGATTCACTTCCGCCTCGGCGAGGGCCATTTCCGCGCGGTCTCCCCCCACGTGGACGGTGCCCGCGCGGTGGAGCCGCGCATCCTTCCACGGCACGGGCTCCGAGAGCACGAAATCCACTTTGGCCGCGCCCGGCCCGTAAGGGAACTTTCGCAGAGTCCTCGCGGCGCGAGGAGGCATCTTCTCGGCCCAGATCTCGGTGAGCGCGCGAGGCGTGGTGTCGAAGAGGTATGCCCGGGCGCGGGGCAGTTCCCGCCAGCTGCGCACGCGCCGACCGGTGACCACGGCACCTCCGTGTGCCTGCAGGTCAGCGGCGAGGGCGGTGACGATCGCTTGGGACCCGCCGACGGGCAGCCCCCAACCAACGGTGTGGGCGAGGGTGCCGAGCATGAGCGCGGTGCCCGCCGACCCGAGGGAGGGCATCGGCGCAATCGCGTGGGCGCCGACGCCGGTGAGGAGCGCCGCCGAGGTCGTTCCAGGCAGCGCGCGGTTCCACAGTCGAGTGCCCTGGCTGAGGGCAGCCCGGGCGAACCGGGCCGCGCCGGCGAGCCCGCTCCGCGAGCGGAAGGGAGCGGGCAGTGAGCGCTTATCGGACAGCGCAAGCTCGATGACCGTTTCGTCGTGGCGCACGAGCGGGCCGAGGAGCCGGCGCCAGTCCTCGCCTTCGGTTCCGGGAAGATCGGCCACGGTCCGGTCCAGATCCCGCCACGCCACCCCCGCGGGTTGGCCGGTCAGGGGCTGGGCGTAGGAGATTTCGGGAGCAACAATCTCCACCCCCCGGGCGCGAACATCGAACTCCTCGAAGAATGGGCTCGCCAGGGCGAGTGGGTGAACAGCCGAGCACAGGTCGTGCTGCACACCGGCATCCGTGAGCCCTAGATCGAGCGTGCGCGCTCCCCCGCCAAGAGTGTCCTCGGCTTCGTAGACGACGACCTGCACGCCTGCTCGGGCGAGCGTGACCGCCGCGGCGAGCCCGTTGGGCCCCGAGCCGATGACGACGGCCTCGACGTGATCAGTTGCCATCTGGCTACTCTCTCATGGCTCGTCCCGTGCCCGCCGCAGGCGGCTACGGACCGGTGGGCAGGGAGAAGTCTGCACGCAAGACGATGACGATCCCATTGGAGGCTGCCGAGGAGCTCTCGACGAGGTTCGTGATGCCCAGTTGCTCCCCCACGGCTTCGGCCTCGGCCGCGAATTCTTCCGACGTGTAGTACAGGGTCGTCTCCGCTGGGGAAGCTTGCGCGTAGTTATCGGCCTCGGTCTGTCGCCACCCCTCATCGGTGAGCGCCTGTGCGACCTCCCCGGCAAGGCCTTGGACCCTCGCGCCGTTGAGGATGAGGACGGAGGTATCGAGGTTGAGGTCCTCGGAGTCAGCCGTGTCCTCCTCTCCGGGTTCTTCGTCACCGGGGTCTTCTTCGCCGGGCTCGTCGGTACCGTCGGTTTCGGAATCGGGATCGGCCGCGCCATCTTCGTCGCCGGGGTCCTCTTCGCCGTTGCCGTCCTCACCGTCACCTTCATCCGGAGCGGCTGTTTCGGTTTCTTCAGCCGTGGGGGTGGGTTCATCGGAGGAGGTGTCCGCGAAGTATTTCACGACGCCGAAGGTGAGTAAGGGAACGAGCACGAGCACCAGGAGGAAGGGCAGCCATTGGCGCCACCGCGGCGCCGGTTCCCGGTGAACCCCTTGGGGCACCCGTTTGGCGCCCAGGGTGTCAAATTCATCCTCGGGGTACGGGTATTCCTCTTTACTCACGTGTAGCAGCGTATCGCTTCCTGATGAGCTCGTGGGTCAAGCGCTCCGATTGTGTGTCACATTCCTCGCGCCCGGGACCTGCCAGCGGTCGCTATTGCCCGCCGTCACGAAGCCGACGCAACCGGCTCACCACCGTTGGCTCGGCTGCGAGCGCGGCCGACGAATCGAGAAGCCGGTTGAGGAGCTGGTAATACCGGGTGGCGGACAGGTGGAACTCGGCGCGGATCGCGGACTCCTTAGCGCCTGCCTGCTTCCACCACTGGCGTTCGAAGGCGAGGATCGCCCGCTCAAGCTCGCTGAGCGGTTCCTCCTCGGTTCTCTCCTCGCTTCCCGAACCCGGCCGGCCGCTTGCTGGGGTCTCGTGCTCCATGGTCGTCACTGTAGCCGCCCCGGCGATGGGGTCGAAGCCAGCGCGTGTGCATGGCACGATAGAGAAATGGTTGAGAGGATCTCCCGCTACATCGCCGTTGGTGACTCGTTGACAGAAGGGCTCTGGGATCCGTACCCGGCACCGCGCGGCGGGCCCGAGGTGCAACGCGGCTGGGCGGACAGGTTGGCCGAGTCCCTCTCATC
This sequence comes from Actinomycetes bacterium, assembly GCA_021793935.1. Next base: position 2,849 of record JAJYRV010000105.1, read on the forward strand.
GCGGCGGGTGGCCGCGGGCTTGCCGGCGCTGGAGTACGCGAACCATGCGATCCGAGGGCGGCTCCTCACACCGATTCTGCGCGAGCAGGTTCCCCTCGCGCTCAGCCAGGAACCCGACCTCATCTCGATCGTGGGCGGCGGGAACGATATCCTCCGCCCGGGCACGGACCCTGATGCGCTTGCGCGGATCCTCGAGGACGCCGTCACCACAGCTCGGCGAGCGGGGGCGAAGGTGCTTCTTGGTACGGGAATGGATCCGATCGATCTCCCCCTCGTACGCAGTACGCGCCAGAAGGTAGCCCTGTTCAATGCTCACCTCTGGTCGATCGCGAATCGGCAAGGGGCAGCTGTCCTCGATCTGTGGGGGTTACGCGCCTTGCGGCATCCGAGCATGTGGGCCGGGGATAAGATCCACCTCAGCCCCCAGGGTCACCAACGGGTCGCGCAGGCCGCTCTCGTCGGTCTCGGGCTCACCCCCGACGACCCGAACTGGCGAACGCCGCTGCCCGCCGCGAACGCGAGGGCAGTGGAGCGCTGGCGAGAAAATGGCCAATGGTTCGTCAACGACGTCGCCCCGTGGATGACCCGACGGCTCCGGCGCCTTTCTTCCGGCGACGAGCGCACGGCAAAATTTCCCGAGCCGTTCCGCCTCCCGGACTGATGCGGCGCCCGCGAGGGTCACCCTCGGCGCAGCTCTTTAGGAAGGCGGACGGGAGGATTGTTCGCGATCCAGAGCCGGTTCGCGGCGTTGATGATGATCGCGATCCAGGTTGCGGCGGCGATCTGCTCCTCGCTCAGGATCGCCGCGAGCCGCGCGTATTGCTCATCCTTGTACCCTGACTCGCCGATGAGAGTGATGATTTCAGCGATCTCTAAGGCCGCTTCCTCCTCCTGAGTGAAGTACTCGGAATCCCGCCACGCGGTGAGCATCCCGATGCGTTGGGGAATCTCGCCGTGCTCAAGGGCGAGCGCGGTGTGCGCTTTCAAGCACGAAGCGCACCCGTTGAGCTGCGAGGCGCGCAGCCGGATGAGTTCGATCGTGCGCATATCGAACCCGGCAGCAAGCCCGTCTTGGGTCGCCGCTTGACTCATCTCTTCGAGTTGACCGGCGATCGCCGAGGTGTTCAGCCTCACTCTGCGAATGCGTGCCATGAGATGTACTCCCGTTCCTTCGATCGTCGCGCATCTGCCCGAGCGCCAGGGCCCCTACCTCGTACAAGCTCGCAGGCGTGGGAAGTATTCCTGACTACGACTCGCCGTGGGCGGGGGTGGCGGCAGCGGGGTTGGCGGAGGTTGGCAGGTGGGTGGCCCACCAGCGCAGGATGTGCTCGAACCTGGCCACCCGGTGGTTCGGGGTGCCGGAGCGGGAAAGTTCGTGGTCCTCACCGGAGAACACAAGGAACTCCGCGGGCACGCCGCGGCGCTTGAGCCCCACGAACCACCGTTGCCCCTGCTCGATCGGGCACCGCCAGTCCTCCTCGGAATGGATCACCAACGTCGGGGTCGCCACTTTGTCGATGTGCGACATCGGGTTCTGCGCCGCCACGAGTTCGCGATCGTCACCGAGGTAGCGCAGCCCGAAGAACCAACCGATGTCGGAGGAGCCTTCGAAGGAGAAGGCATCGAGGAAACCGCGTTCCACGATGGCGCCCGCCCATCGGTCGGTTTGGGTCGTCAGCCAGCCCGTGAGGTACCCGCCATAGGAGCCGCCGAGCACACCGACCCGGCCCGGATCGAGGTCCGCCCGGCGCTCGAGGACCCCGTCGAGGAAGGCGATGACGTCCTTGGCATCGACGGTCCCCCACCTCCCGGTGATCGCCCGGCCGTGCGCCTGACCATAGGAGGAAGAGCCGCGCGGGTTGCAGAACACGACGGCGTACCCCGCCTCGGTGTACACCTGCACCTCGTCGAAGAACGTCGGCGAATACGCCGCGTGCGGGCCGCCGTGGATGAGGAGCAGAGTCGGGTGTGGCCCCTGCCCGTTCGGGGTGGTCACCCAGCCATGGACGGGGTAACCGTCCGGTCCGGTGACGACGGCTTCCTCGGGTTCGAAAACTCCCGCCTCGGCGATGAGTCGCTGGGAGAGGTCGGTGAGTTGCCGCGGCCCGTCCGCTCCGAGGTGGAACACCTCGCCCACGCTCGTCGCGGTACTCGCCACCGCGAGCGCTCCCCCAGCCCCCACCACGTGCCCGGAGGCGACACTCACCGGCCCGTCCAGCACCGCGGTGAGCTCCTCGCCGTCGAAACGAACGAGTTCGATGGTGCCGCGGTTCTCCCGGGTGACGTAGACGCCGTCGATCCCGGCCTCGAACATGATGTTCGTGAGCGCCTCGGTGCGCGGGTCGGTGTGGATCGTGAGGTTCGCCAGGACGCTGCCGTCGAGGTCCGCGGAGGCGAGCGCACCGGCGCGGCCGATGAAGTCCATCCGTTCGGGCCCGTAGTCGGCGAGGAGGAGCCACAGCTTTCCCGTGCGGGGGTCGGGGCTCACCCCGTGTACGGTCCAGGTTCCGCTTGCGCCGGCGGCGGGGGCTTGCGGGATGTCGATCTCGGTGGTCTCCCCGGTGCTCGTGATTCGCACGAGGTCCTCGTGGAGGGCGTTGCGGTTCTCCCGGGCCGCGAGGATATCGCCGCCCGACCACACGATGGCGGAGTAGGAATCGGCACCGCGCGTGAGTTGATTAGGTACCAGTCCGCTCCCGGCACGGGCGGGCCGCTCGACTTCCGAGGGGGGCGGTTCGGCGAGCGGGTCATCCAGCGCCTCGAGGCCGGCCAACGCGACCGTGAACACGTGCGTGGGCCGGTCGAGGTAGAAGCCGCGGCCGTCGCGGCGGTAGGTGAAGTCGGTGATGTGCCGGGGTGGTTCCTTGCCCGGGGCGACCTCCGGGTCGGTGCCGTAGCGCCCGTCCTCCGGAACGGGCGCGAGGTAGGCGAGCGCGGAATCGGAAAACTCCAGCGGGCCTTGCACACCGAGGGGATGGTCCGTCAGTTGGCGCGGTTCGCTCCCGATCGCGCCACCGGTGAGCGCCGCGACGAAGATCTGCGGTGCCTTCCCCGCCGTGCGCAGGAACGCGAGCCAGCGCCCATCGGGAGAAATGGCGGGGGCGGAGTCGCTCGGCCCGAAGGTCAACGGTGAGAGTTCACCGGTATCGGTCCGGATGCGCCAGAGCCGGGACTCGTAGGCATCCGCGTCCAGATCGGGGCGGGAAATCGCCACGGCGGCCCAGGTGCCATCCGGGTGCGGGGCGGGTCTACCGGGCTGGCGGTACAGGGCGAGGTGGTGAGGCTTCATTAGACCAGCCTAGCGACGCGAGCGGGCAGCGCCGAGGCCTGGCCCGACCATCGCGCCCACCCGGTGGGTTTCCACGCGGCCGGTTTCCGTGGCGGGCCCGCTACCCGCGGAACGTCTCTCCGGTTTCCGCATCGACGCCGATTTCCACGGTGTCCCGCGGGGGGCCGAAGTCGAACTCGTAGGTGAGCCGGCCGTCGTCGTGCTCGTATTTCCATCCGCGCAGCGGCTCGTTCACTTCGTTCGTCGCGAGCTCGAGGGCCTCGGAGATCTCCATCGGGTCACCGAGGGTGATCTCCTGCTCCTCATCGTCGGTGGAGTCGGTTTCGGAATCTAGGACGTCCCCGCTCACCGCATCGATCTCCACCTCGTGTTTGGTAGTTCCGTCGAGGATCTTCACCTCATACACCCAAGCGGAGTCCGAGTCGGAATAGTCCAATTCGATGGAGTACAGGAAGCCCGCGCCGGCGTCGTCCCCGGCGATCTCGACGGCGTCATTCGCCGAGATGGGCAGCTCCACCTCCCGCATATCCGCGGTTTCGGGGTAGACCACCTCCGCCCCTCCGGTCTCGGTTTCCTGCGGCTCGCCGTCGTCGGATTCGCTCTCGGCCGGGCCGTGCCCGCCGGGGAATTCGGGATTGTCCGTCGCCGTCTCTCCTCGCGGGAGGAGTTCATCGGCGTCATCGGAGCAGCCGGTGAGCACCCCGGCGGCCAGCAGGGTGGTGGCTGCGATAGCGGCGGTCTGGCGTCTCATCGTCCCTCCTTAGGGGAGAAAAAGCCACGCAGGGCGGCGGCCCTGGCAGCCGCCTTCAAGGTGGGTGCGACGTTACCCCCGGATCG
>JAJYRV010000106.1 GCA_021793935.1 Actinomycetes bacterium
TCCGATCTAGGCTCTGGCCCCGATTCCGTGCCTCCTCGATCGCAGCCGAGAGCGCCGCCCGACCTTCCTCATTTGCGATAAACCCGGCTACTACTGCCACATCTAACCTCCTTGTACCTCCCTGACCCTACCCGGTTCTCAACCAAGGAAGTAGACCATTGGGCCTACCGCTACGTCGGCGTCGCCGCCGCCATCCACGGCGGGAGGAGGTTTCGGTGGAGGACGCTGGCGAGGGTCTGCGCGAGTGAATAGTCCGGGTCGGTCTCCCGGGCGAGATCGACGAGGATGTTCGCCTCAGCGCCGTTCCCGACCCACCAGTTGCACCACGCCCAGGTCGTCAGCACCGGGGCGCGGGCGCCGGACGGGCAGTGCCGGGCTGCGGCGTGCAGTAGATCCAGGTAGCGGTAGATGTGGGCTGAGGGCGGCGGGCCGGAGCGGTCAAATAGCCGCGTGAAATGTGCGTCGGTACCGACCATCGGGATGGCGGCGCCTGTGCATGCGGCGTAGATGACGTTGTCGCGGATCGTGGTGGTGTGCAGGGACAGTCCCAGCAGCGAGAGTTCGGGCGGGCGAAGAGGCACGCTCGCGTCTCCTTCCGCGCGTTCGGCGCGGGCGAGGACCTCGAGCGCGCGGGTCCATTTCCTCATCGTCATCCGTTCCCAGGCGAAGGAGGGTGCCCGCCCCATGCGCCGGTGGATCTGGTTGAGTTCCCGCCGCACCGGTTCGGTGACGCTTCCCGCGGGCGGGGCATCTGGCAACACGATGAGGTGATCCCTGCTCGGGGCAACCTGCCGGCCGTTGAGGACCATCCACGCCGCGATCGTGGAATGGGCGAGCACGGAGGCAGGTTGGCCGTTGCTCGCGCAGTGCCCCGGTACGGCGCAGGCGAGGCACCGCCAGCGTTCCCGGGAGACGATGTAAGTGCGCTCGGGATCGAAGCGGCTGTCATCGAACCACCGGGCGATCTCGGTTAGGAGCCGGGTGACCCGCCCCTCCTGGCGGGTGTCGCCCCTCGGGCCTGAAGACAGCGCGTCAAAGAGGCGCTCATCGTAGAGGATGAGGAAGCCCTCGCAGGTCGCTTGGGCGTCCAACCGTTCGCGCATCGAAGTACGGGTACGGCGCGCGAGGTTGGGCTCGAGCAGGACCGAGGTATCCACGCGGGCGAGGAAACCCAACCGCTTCTTCCCCTGCTCGCGCCGGGAGGTGAGGATGACGAAGGAGTCGGTGAGGTGGAAGCCGAACTGGTATGGAACGAACGAGAGTAACTCCACCGGATCGTACAGATCCAGCGGGATCGGGGTATCAGTGAGATCAGTCATAGCTCACCATCCGCCCCACCTGGGTCCGGTGCGCGGGTGGCGCCGCTCTGTTGTGGACGCCGGGGCAGGTGGGGAAACCAGCTGTGCCGCGAGGATAGGCTGGAGGCGTGCCTGAAGAATCACTGACCGCGCTGCGCTCCGCCGTCTCCCACCGCTTAGATATTCAACTCCGGGCCTACCGGGAGAAGTTCTCCGCCGTCGGCCACGAGGTCGCCGACCTCTTCGACGTCGCCGCGCCGCTGTTGCAACGGGGCAAACGGTTGCGGGCGAGCTTCCTCGCCGCTGGGTGGCGCTGCTTCGGGGGCCGCGCGCTCGCGGGCGCAGAGACCGCAGCCGGGGCCGGCCTGGAACTGTTCCAACTCGCCGCGCTCGTGCACGATGACCTCATGGATGCCTCGCTCAGCAGGCGGGGCCTACCAGCCGCGCACCTGCAGTTCCGGGCCCTACACGAGGAACGAACGATGATCTCCAACCCCGATTCCTTCGGGGCGGCCGGGGCGCTCCTCCTCGGCGATCTCCTCCTCGTCGCCGCAGAGTCGGAACTGCAGGCCGCGCTCATCGACCATCCGGACACCGCCCCTGCGGCCCGGGCAGTGTTCGAGGAGATGATGGCGGAGGTGACCGTTGGGCAGTATCTCGACATTTACGCCCAATCGGCCCCGTGGGCAGAGGACCCCGAGGTCGACCTCGACCGTGCCCGGCGGGTAATCAAAGCCAAATCCGCTCGATACTCCGTAGAGCACCCGCTCGCGCTGGGAGCGGCGATGGCGGGCGCGAACCGCGCGGGCTGTGAAGCAATCCGCGCGGTCGGCCTCCCCGTGGGTGAAGCCTTCCAGATGCGCGACGACGTGCTCTCCGTCTTCGGCGATCCGGCGGTGACCGGCAAACCCGCCGGCGATGACCTGCGGGAAGGCAAACGCACCGTGCTCGTCACCTCCGCGATGACCCTCGCATCACCGCCGGAGGTCGAGATCCTCAGGTCTCGGATCGGCGACCCCGGCCTCACCGAGGACCAGGTGGTGGAGGTGCGGGAGATCCTGACCTCCTGCGGTGCCCTCGCGGAGGTGGAGGAGCTCATTTCCCAGCGCGCGGCCACCGCGCAGGCGGCGATCGATGCCCTCGACCTGCCCGCCGAGCAAGATCAGCTGCTCCGCGAGCTCGCTACGGCGGCCATCACTCGCAACCAGTAACCCTCCATCGTTATCGCATAACTTTCGAAACGGGTTGCTCGACACGCGTATAACCACTATTGTCACTTTAGTCTCACGCGTCTCAAGAACCTCTTGAGCACCTCGTCATCGTCGAGCAGGAGTTTTCATGGCCCGTCGCAAGGATCGGACCGTACACACCACCGGGGCCGTCATCGGCGCTACCGCGATCGCCCTCGCAGGCGCTCCCGCAGCAGACACCGGCGAACCGGAGCTTCGCCTCCTGCCTCCCCTGGAGAACCACTCGGGGGATTCCGCCTCGCAGTCGCAGGGAGTCGTCGGAGTAGGCGGCCTGGGCATGGGCCGCGGCGTGATCAACCCCGAGGCGATGTCGGCGGCGATGAACAAATCCTCGCTCACCCACAAAGTGAAATCGGGCGACACGGTTTGGGATCTCGCCCGGAAGTACAACACGAGCGTTAAGAAGATCATCGACGCGAACAACCTCGGTTCGAACGCGATGATCCGGATCGGGCAGTCCCTGACGATCCCGGGCAAATCCTCGAGCCAGGGCTCCTCCTCGAGTGGTTCCTCAAGCTCCAAGCCTTCTTCGGGCTCCTCGGCGAAGTCCCACCGCGTCGCCAGCGGCGAAACGCTCAGTGGAATCGCCGCCCGGTACGGCACGACGACGGCGAAGCTTGCCGCGGCCAACAAGCTCTCCAATCCCAACCTCATCCGGGCGGGCCAGGTGCTCAAGGTCCCGGGTGCCGGCGGCGGCTCCTCCTCGAACACCCCCTCCTCGGGATCGAGCTCGAAACCTTCTGGCGGCTCCTCCTCCGCGTCGGCGAAGACGCACACGGTCAAGTCCGGAGACACCGTCTGGGGGATCGCACGTTCCTACAGCACGACGGTGAGCGCGATCATCAAGGCGAATAAACTCGGCGCCGATGGTCTCATCCGCATCGGTCAGAAACTGTCCATCCCCGGCGCGAGCGGGTCGGCATCCTCCGGTGGCTCCTCGGCCCCCGCGGCGAAGCCCTCCAGCCCGAACAACGCGTGCAAGAACCTCGTTCCCAACACCTTCCTTCACTACACCTACCCCGATAACGTGGTGAAGGCGGCGAACGAGAACAAGTGCACGCTCGACGCGATGAACGTTCCCAGCCGCGATTCCATGCAGCGCCTCGTACGCCAGACCGCGATCGACATGGGGGTCGACCCCGCGCTCGCACAGGCGGTCGCTCTGCAGGAGTCTGGGTTCAACCAGCGCGCGGTCTCCCCCGCGAACGCGATCGGCACGATGCAGGTGATCCCCTCCTCCGGCGAGTGGGCCGGGCAGCTGCTGGGCCGCAAGATCAACCTGCTTGACCCGCACGACAACGTCGCCGCCGGGGTCGCGATCCTGCGCCAGCTGCAGCGCACCTTCCCCTCCAACCTCGATCACGCGATCGGAGCGTACTACCAGGGTTCGGGCTCAGTCTCCAAGTACGGACTCGCCTCCGACACCCGTAATTACGTCGCCGCGATCAAGAACCACATGAAGAAGTACAACTAGGGACACGCATCCTGCGCGCGGCGCCCTGGGGCGTCTTTCCGCGTAGACTTCGGGCGTGGCCTCCACGTTGACTGATCCGCTGATCGGCCGTCTCATCGACAGCCGGTACCTCGTTCGCGCGCGCATCGCCCGCGGCGGGATGGCCACGGTCTATCTCGCCAACGATCGCCGGTTGGACCGCGACGTTGCGATCAAGGTGATGCACCCGCACCTGACCGAAGGTACCGACGTTGCCGCACGGTTCCGGCGGGAGGCTCGGGCTGCGGCTCGCCTCGCCCACCCCGGCGTCGTCGGGGTCTTCGACCAGGGCACCGACGGTGACGTCTCCTACCTCGCGATGGAGTACGTGGACGGCCATAATCTGCGCGGCGAACTCGGCCGTCGGGGCGCTTTCAGCGTGGATGAGGCGCTGACGACGATCGCCACGATCCTCGACGCGCTGGGCTCGGCGCACCGCGCGGGACTCGTGCACCGGGACATCAAACCCGAGAACGTCCTCGTGAGCGCAGATGGCTCCCTGAAGGTGGCCGACTTCGGCCTCGCCCGGGCGGTCACGGAGGCGACGGCGGCCTCGACGGGGAACCTCCTGGGCACCGTTGCCTACCTCTCCCCCGAGATCATCACCTCCGGCGCCGCCGACGCCCGCGCCGACGTCTACGCCGTTGGGATCATGCTCTACGAGCTGCTGTGCGCCGCTCCCCCCTACGAGGGCGAGAGCGCGATCCACGTCGCCTATCAACACGTCCACGAGGATCTCCCCTCGATCCGGGAGGCCGAACCGTGGGTGCCGAAGGAGGTGGAAGACCTCATCGCCCGGTTGTGCGCCCGCGACCCAGAGGAGCGGCCTGTTGATGGGATCGCTGCGCGGGAAGAGGTTCTCGGCGTCGCCACCTCCCTCTCTGAGGAGCAGCTCTCGAGCCGCAGCGACATCGTCGGCAGCGAGGGCTCCGCGGGTGAGGATCACACCATCGCGCTCTCCGGGTCAGGCACGACGGCCCTGCCCATCGGCGCGGTCTCCGGGGTGACCCAAGCGCTACCCAACCGGCTCAATCCCGCCCGCAAGCGCCGTCGTCGCCGCCGCTGGGCACTCGTGGCCCTCATCCTGTTCCTGCTCCTCGCCGCCGGGGGCGGGGCGTGGTGGTATTTCGCGGAAGGCCCGGGCGCGTACACCGCCGTTCCCGATGTCACGGGAAAGACGGAGGGGCAAGCCGTGGCTGACCTCTCCCGCAGCCGGCTCCACCACACGATCGAGCGGGAGCACTCCGACGACGTCCCGCTCGGGCAGGTCATCCGCACCGACCCGGAGACGGGTTCCGACGTGCGCTACGACTCCTCCGTCGAGCTCATCGTTTCGCAAGGCGTACTCATTATCGAGGTGCCGGATCTGGAGGGGTTGACCGAGGAGGAGATCCGGGCGGCGCTCGCCGATGCAGGGTGGGACGGATCCACCCTGACGGTGGCGACGGAATGGTCCCAGGAAGTCGAACAGGGAGAGTTCATCTCCGCCACCCCCGCGGCTGGGGAGCGAATCACCCACTCCGATCCGATCTCGGTCGTCGTCTCGGCGGGCCCCAGGCCGGTGACCGTGCGGAACGTCGTCGGCCAAGCGAAGGATGAGGCGGTGACCCAACTGGAGGAACAGAACCTCGCCATCGAGATCGCCGAGGAACAGGTGTTTTCTGATTCCATCGCGGAGGGCAGCGTTGCCGCCCAGGACCCGGCGGAGGGCACCGAGGCGCACGAGGGGAACACCGTGACGTTGACGATTTCCAAGGGGCCGGAGCTTTTCGAGGTGCCCTCGGTAACGTTCAAGTCTTACGAGGACGCCAAGGAGATCCTCGAATCGAGCGGGTTCAAGGTGGAGCGCAAGGACTGGTTCGGGGGCGCGCTGGGCACCGTGCGCTTCCAGGATCCCGGGCCCGGGGATAAACATCCGAAGGGGACCGTGGTCACGCTGACTGTGATCTAGTCCTGGTGGCTGTAGCGCTGTTCACGCCAGGCATCTCCCCGCAGGTGGTAGCCGCGTTCCTCCCAGAACCCCAGCTGTTCCTCCTCATGAGTGAGGTAGTTCCAGCCCCGCACCCACTTCGGACCCTTCCACGTGTACAACTGCGGAATCACGAGCCGGAGCGGTGCGCCCCGCTCGACGGAGAGGGGTTCGCCGTTCCAATGCGTGGCGAGCACGCTACGCGGGGATACGAGATCGTCGAGGTGCACGTTCGTCGCGTATCCGTATTCGGCGAATACCAGCGCGCTGCGCACCTCCGGCGCGGGAGGGGCGAGCTGCACGAGGTCAGCTGCGCTTACCCCGCGCCACTGCTGATCGAGCGCGCTCCAATGCGTGCCGCAGTGCATGTCCGCGGCGAGGGCGAGGGGTTCCCGGTCGAGCACCTCGGCGAGCGAGAGGATCGTCTCCTCGCCGCTGGCGGTAGCCCCGCCGATGGTGAAGGTCCACGCCCGCCCCGTCTCCCGGGGCAGCGGCCCGTAATGCATCACCGGCGGCTCAGCAACAAGGTGCTGGCCGGGCGGTAGGGAACGGTCCGCGGGTAACTGCGGTTCGTCCCCGCGCATCCTCGCCATCTAGCTGCGGAGCATTTCCGCGACTTGGAAGGCCATTTCGAGCGACTGTTGGTGGTTGAGGCGTGGGTCGACGAGAGTGGTGTAGTTCCGGGTGAGCGCGAGATCGTCGATCTCCTCGGTTCCGCCGAGAACCTCGGTGACGTCGTCCCCGGTGAGTTCTACGTGCAGACCGCCCGGAACCGTGCCGAGCTGTTGATGCACCTCGAAGAAGCCCCGCACCTCGTCGATAACATCGGCGAAGCGGCGGGTCTTGTAGCCGTTGTCGGAGGTGATGCCGTTGCCGTGCATCGGGTCGCACACCCAGGTGACGGGTCGGCCGTCAGCGGTCACTTCCTCTATCACCGCGGGGAGCAGGTCGCGGATCTTC
>JAJYRV010000107.1 GCA_021793935.1 Actinomycetes bacterium
CGTTCAGGGCTGGGCGGTTCAGTGGCCGGGGCGGTTGGTGCGCTCCCTGGCACCTGCACACTCGGCCAACCGTCATTACCGGTCTTTTCTCGGTGGGCCTGGGCAGCAGCCTGCCATGCCGCGGCCGCGGGTGCCGGCGCGGGCGCCTTCTCCGAACTCTCCCGCTCGTGGGGAGCGGGCGCGGGGCCAGAGGAAGCGTGCGCAGGGGAGGCTGGCGCGCGCGGGTCGCGGGTTTCCGGTTTCGCAGAAGTGCTCTGGGGAGCGGGCGCGGCGGCGTTCGGGGCACCTGGCGCGGGCGCCGCCCCCGTCGAGGGCGAGGGCCCGCCGGCTGGAGCGGTCGGGACCGGGGTAGCTCCCGATTTCACCCGATCCAAACGGACCGCGAGCGCCCGGACCCCTTCCTCCGCGGCGGGGAGCAACAGACGCGCGCACAGGAGCTCCAGTTGCAGGCGGGGCGAGGTGGCACCGACCATTTGGTCCAACGCGTCGTGCACGAGGTCCGCCGCCCGGGAACAGGTCGCGGCACCGAGGTGCTGGGCCTGGGTGCGCATCCGCTCCAGTTGGTCCGCGGCGACCTGGGGCAAGACGGCCTTCGCGCTCTCCCCCGCGGCGAGGACGACGATGAGGTCGCGGAAGCGTTCGAGGAGATCCTCCGTGAACCGGCGGGGCGAGTGCCCCGAGGAGATGACCTGTTCGACGACCCCGAACAGGCCCGCGCCGTCGTGCGCTGCGAGCGCGGCGACGGCGTCATCGAGCAGGCCTTCCGGGGTGTACCCCAGGAGCGCAACGGCTCGTTCGTACCCCACCACGCCGTCGATCGCTCCGGCCATGAGCTGATCGAGAACGGAGAGACTATCGCGCACGGAACCGGCACCCGCGCGCACGACGAGGGGAATGACGCCGTCCTCGATGCGAATATCTTCCGCCTGGGCGAGCTCGGTGAGGTAGGCGCTCAACCGCTCCGGCGGGACGAGACGGAACGGGTAGTGGTGCGTACGGGACCGGATCGTGCCGATGACCTTCTCCGGCTCCGTCGTCGCGAACACGAATTTCACGTGTTCCGGTGGCTCTTCCACGAGTTTCAGCAGCGCGTTGAACCCTTGGGTGGTGACCATGTGCGCTTCGTCGATGATGAAGATCTTGTACCGATCACGAGCCGGGGCGAAGATTGCCCGCTCTCGAAGGTCCCGTGCGTCATCCACACCCCCGTGGGAGGCGGCGTCCAACTCCACCACGTCGAGGGAACCGGGCCCGCCGCGGGCGAGATCGACGCAGGAGTCGCATTCTCCACACGGGCTGCCCGTGGGGCCCTGGGCGCAGTTGAGGCAGCGGGCGAAAATCCGCGCCGACGTCGTCTTCCCGCATCCCCGCGGACCTGAGAAAAGATAAGCGTGGTTGATCCGGCCACTGTCGATTGCGGCGACGAGCGGTTCAGTCACATGCTCTTGGCCGATGACGTCGGCGAACGTATCCGGCCGGTATCGGCGGTACAGGGCAGTGTTCACGGTTTCCACCTTGCCCACTCTAGGCCGAAGCGCTGACTTTCACCCAGCGAGTAGGGCACAGTTGTGAGTATCTCGATTCGTAGTTTTTGATGTGGAGGAAACGGAGGACGAACGTGAACGATGACGCTCGTGCACGCGCTTTGGTCGCCGCGCAGTTCCTCGCCCTGGGTATGCTCGCGCTGCCGGAGCGTCGGTGCCGGCGCTCCGGACGGCGACGAGCGCTCGGGTGGGGGATCATCGTTGGTGGCGGAGTTCTCGCAGCGGCGGGGGCGGCGGCCCTGGGCCCCGACCTCCGCCCGCTTCCCCTTCCCCGGGCGGGGGCGACGTTGCGTAGTTCCGGCCCGTACTCCCAACTTCGCCACCCGATCTACGCCGGAATCTTCACGGCAGCGGTAGGGAGAACGATCGCGACCGGTGGGCGCCGGCACGCCCTGGCGACGGTTGGCCTCGGGGCGATCCTGAGCGCCAAGGCGAGACTTGAGGAGAAGCTGCTTGGCGACGTCGTCGATTATCCTGCGTACGAAGCAGCAGTGCCTCGATGGGGACTTGGCCGATCGGGACGTGGCCGGAAATGAGAGGGACCCCCCGCGCACCCGTCAGAGCCCACCTGCCCTTGCTGCCTTCCGGCCCTGGGGGAGTTCGGTGAGGTAACGCCACACGAGGGGTCGGTTGGTAGTCTACCTCGTTTGGCGCACGTGCCAATTCGGGGTGAATGACATCACGTCGGCTCGGTTCGGAATTTTTTAAATTATTGGCTATCCTTCTAAACGCCTGGAGGATTCGCATAGTGGCCTAGTGCGCACGCTTGGAAAGCGTGTTGGGTGAAAGCCCTCGAGGGTTCGAATCCCTCATCCTCCGCCACTAGTGATGATCACCTCGCTTCGCGTCCGGCTGTAGCGGGGTGATCATCTAGCTTCGGGCCGGAAAGCGGCTCGGGTTACCGCTGGTAGCGGTCGACGAACGCCGCGAGGATCTCGTGTGCGGGATCGACCTCGACGCTGCTGAGTTCTGCGAGCGTGTCCTCGGCCTCTTCCGGATCGATGTATCCGTGACCGAGGTAGGCGTAAACCCGGGCGGTGAGGACCTCAATATCGAGTTCGGGGTGGAACTGGGTCGCGTACACATTGCGACCGACGCGGAACATTTGGATCGGGCACGCATCCGAGCCTGCGAGCACGACGGCCCCGGCCGGGACCGTCGAGAGTGCCTCCTTGTGCCCCACGTACGCCCGAAACTCGTGCGGGATCCCCTCCAGTAGGGGGTCAGCCGCCCCCTCCGGCGAGAGACGAATGGCGGGGGCGGAAACGGGCTCTGAATATTGCCCATCGACAACGGCACCGAGGTGAGTGCCGAGCACGCCGATCCCGAAACACGCTCCGAGGAATGGGAAGTCGAGCGCGAGCACCTGCGAGATGAGGCGGTCGAGGTCTGCTTCGATGCGCTGCTGCTCCGGCCCTTTGACCTCGTCGGACACGTTGAGGGGGCTCCCGCCGAGGATTATCCCCGAATAGAGCTCGAGGTCGAGATTCGGTAGAGGGGCGAGGTCGAGTCGGAAGAATTCCAGCTCCTCGTGGGTCAGCCCGGAGTAGCGCAGGAACGCACCATAATCCGCGAGGGCTACCTCATCTTCATCACGCGTGGTGATGAACAGGAATGGTTTCACCGGACTCGTCTCTTCCTATGCCTGCGCAATCGCGATCGCGGAAAGGATGAAGAGGCCCCACACAGCCAGCGAGGCGTACCCGAGACCGAGCCCGCCGCGGGCGATGTGCAGACCGGTCCGGCTCCGATCGCGGATGGCGATGTGACCGCACACGACCGCGCCGAGGGAGAGCACTGGAATCAGAACGCCGATGATCCCCAACACGATGCTCGTCGTCGCAAGCGGGTTCTTCTCTGGCTTCGGTTGGGTGTACCCCGGGGTCGCGAACACCGTCTCTGGGCGGGCGGGCGATGCGGAGTAGGGCGAGAGGTAGGTTTCTGGCTCAACGGGTTGCCACATCGCCCTCACTCCTCTTCCTCATCGGACGCCTCGCCCTCCGCCGGTTCCTCTTCGTCGGCCGCGTCCTCCTCCCCGGCCTCGGTCTCCGCAGGAACACAACTGTCCGGGGCGGGTATCGGTTCATCGGGGGCAAGGAGGAGATCGCCCTCGCTGCGCACCTCCGAGAAGCCTGAACCCAGGACGATATCTACGATCGGTTCTGTGCGGGTGTCAATGACGATCTGAGAATCGGGGATGAGGTCCGCGACGGTATAGCCGATGTCGAGATACTCCGGCCCCACGAGGACCTTCGCGCTTCCTAAATAAAGATCGCTCGCATTGTCGATGGCTTCGACGTTGACACCGAGTGCGGCGATCTCCTCCGCCGTGCGCGCCCCCAGACCGCTCGTCTCGGTCGAGTTCATCACGTTCACCGAAATCTCGCCAAGCGCCACTGCCGTCGCGCCCTCCGGCGGACAGGGTTGAGTCACGGCCGGTGGCTCTGTGGGTTCGGATGACTTCACTTCCAGCTCGAACGGCGGCGGGACGATCTCCGCCCAGACCGCGCCCGCGAACAGTGCCGATCCGAGGAGCACCGCGGTGATCGACCCGAAGATGACTGTTTGCCGCTGCTGCATCCGTTTTCGCCGGGCGGCACGCGCGCGTGCCGCTTGCTGCGCGGGAGAGTCGTTCACCGGGGGTGGCCTTTCGCATGGTCGGACGAAACTACAACATATTGTTCCCGACGAGTGGGGAAATTACCTAAACTTCACAGTTCTAATACGCGAGCGTGAAGGACATTACGCTGCGCAAGCGCCGCGCGGAGCGCGCGGTGCAGCCCGCTTTCGAGGTAGAGGACGCCCTCGAAGGAGACGACGTGAGCGAATAGATCCCCGTAAAAAGTCGAGTCTTCAGCGAGCAGGCTGCGCAAATCCAGGGTCGTCTGCGTAGTGACGAGCTGGTCGAGGCGGACTTGCCGGGGCGGGATATCGGCCCATTCACGCGGCGTGTGCCGACCGTGGTCAGGATAAGGACGCCCGTTACCAACTGCTTTGAAGATCACACTTCTAAATGGTAATCGCCGCCGCTTCTTATGGCATCCGACTCAGGTCTCATCTCAGACACATTTTCTCCTCCTTTCGGACGGCTCCGGCTACCCGTTCCCGCTCACCGAGTCGTCGTCGCGATTGTTGGCCGGATCGGGCACGTCGGCGACGAACAGGATCTCGACCCCGAGCACGATCGCGCACAGGACGCTGATCGTGCCAGGGGTCGCGAGCAGCACGAGGTGGACGACGCCGGTGGGGCTCTCGGTGAAGACGAACACCCACCCGGCCGCGAGTGAGACCGCCGCGGAAATGCCTCCGATCCGCGAGGTGTACTCGAAGAGCAGTTCGTGCCACAGGCCTCGATCGGTATCTCGGGAGCGAATATCGATGGCGAAGAACACGAGGATCACAGCGAGAAACGAGATGAACCCGATCATCTCTTCAGCAGCTAAGATACGCATGCGCCTACGTTAGCGAGACAGCCCGCGCCTCTCCCGCGAGCAGTGCCGATAGGCTGGGCCGTAGCCATTGCCCGGGCCAATCGCCTCATTGTTGAGCAAGGACTTTCATAACCATGACCGCTGCCCTCGCCCACCTTCGAGCGGACTACGATGCCCAAGCCGGTAAATCGCTCGCCCTACCGCTCGCAGGTGCGACCGTTTGGGCCGCTGCTGGTATCGCCTCGCTCTTCCTCAGCCCGAGCATCGCCACGTTCGTGCTCATCTTCGCAACGGGCACCATTTTCCCGCTTGGATTGCTCTTCGCTCGCGTTCTTAGGGAACGGCTCCTGAACAACACCAATCCCCTGGCCAAACTCATGGCGCTGTGCGTGCTGATGGTCAACCTCCTGTGGGCCGTTCACCTCACGCTGCTCTATACCGCGCCCACCCTCATCCCGCTCACCCTCGGCATCGGGTTGGGGCTCCACTGGATCGTGTTCTCCTGGATCATCCAGCACCCGGTCGGGATCATTCACGCGATTGCCCGAACACTCCTCGCCACGGTCGCGTGGTGGGCGTTGCCCGACCATCGACTCGGGGCGGTGTGCGCCGTTGTTGTACTTTCCTACCTGTACACCGTTGTCATTCTCCGCGGCCGCCGGCCCAATACCGTGGCATTCAACGGAGACGAGGGTGCCGCGCCGGAGTCCGCGGGCAGGACCACCGGCGGGTGACCCGAGCAGGCAGGTGCCGCCGCGGGAGATGCGGAGCTCCGACTCGAGAACGGTCTTAAGCCGCCATTTCGGCCCGTGGAGCAGCATAGGACACTTCTCGCGCCGGAATGGGCCACCTCTCGCGCCGGAATGGACCGCTCGCGGCGCTCTCCGGCGCCTTCCGCCGGTTGTTCCCAAGGAAGCGAAAAACCCGGAACCGGCGCCGAATTTGGCGCACGATTCCGGGCTCCCACTTGGCGGTAGCGGTGGGATTTGAACCCACGGTGGCTCTCACCACACAGCATTTCGAGTGCTGCACCTTCGGCCTCTCGGACACGCTACCGGGATTTAGAGTACCCGTTTCCGGCGATGACACCAAACGCGTGTGGCGGGACTTACGCTAGTTGGGTGCATACTCATCGATCGGGATCTGCGGACCTCCGTGAGGCGATCACGCTTCTGCGCGGGCGGCAGTTCACGATACTCACCGGCGCGGGACTCTCCACCGACTCCGGCATTCCCGATTACCGGGGCCCCGACTCCCCGCCCCGCACGCCGATGACCTACCAGCAATTCGTGAGTTCGCAGGCATTCCGCCGCCACTACTGGGCGCGCAACCACGTGGGGTACCGATTCATGCGCGACGTCGCGCCCAACGAGGGCCACCACGCGATCGCGCGGATGGAAGCGCGCGGGCACGTGCGGGGCATCATCACCCAGAATGTCGACCTTCTCCACGAGAAGGCGGGCGCGAACCGCGTGATCGACCTGCACGGCCGTTCCGACACGGTCATCTGCCTGCAATGCCGAACCCGGATCTCCCGGGCGCACATGCAGGTGCGCCTCGATGTTCTCAATCCCGACTTCGATGTTGACGTGGGCGATGTCGAGATCGCTCCCGACGCTGACGCCGTCCTCGAGGCCTCCGCCGATTTCGTCGTCCCCTCGTGCGAGGTGTGCGGTGGGATGCTCAAGCCGGACGTCGTGTATTTCGGCGAGAACGTTCCCAGGGAGCGCGTCGCCCGGGCCTATGGAATGGTCGACGACGGCGAGGCGCTCCTCGTCGCGGGCACCTCGCTCGCAGTGATGAGCGGGCTGCGGTTCATCCGCCACGCCGCGAACGAAGGCAAACCGGTGATCATCATCAACCGCGACCAGACCCGTGGGGATGACTACGCGAAAGTGCGCCTCCACGCGGGGACCACCGAGACGCTGCGCGCGATCGAGGCCGGGATCATTCAGGGCTGAGGTCCGGCCGGG
>JAJYRV010000108.1 GCA_021793935.1 Actinomycetes bacterium
TGCTCTGCGCGGGCTGGTTCCTCGTCTTCGGTCTCCCGCTGCTCATCCTTGCACCTGCGGACGAACCGCGTGAGGACGATGAGAAGTTCAACCTCGCGATGGCTTACCGGGAACTGTTCCGCAGAATCGTGCACTTGTGGCGCAGCGAGCGGACGCTGCTGCACTTCTTCGCTGCCGCCGCCGTGTACCGCGATGGGCTCTCGGCGGTGTTCGCCCTCGCGGGGGTGCTCGCGGCGAGCGCCTACGGTTTTGATACCGAGCAGACGATCTATTTCGGTCTCGCTGCCAACTTCATCGCGGGGGTGAGCACATGGCTCGCGGGCCGGGCTGATGACAGATTCGGCCCCCGCACGGTCATCATCACGTCCCTTTCAGCGATGATCGCGTTCGGGACAGTGATCATTTTCTCCGGAGCGCAGCTCACGTTCTGGATCTGCGGCATGGCGATCGCCGGGTTGGTAGGGCCGGTGCAGTCGGCATCCCGTTCCGCGCTTGCGCACATGTCGACCTCCGAACAGGCAGGCGAGAACTTCGGCCTCTACGCCACGACGGGGCGGGCGATTTCCTTCCTCGCACCCGGCCTGTATTGGATGTTCGTCGGGCTCACCGATAACCCGCGTACGGGAATCATTGGCATCATGGTTGTGCTCCTCGCGGGGCTACTCATCTTCCTGCCCCTGCGGTTACCCGAACGAACCGGGCGCGCCGTCGACGCCGTCAGCTGAACCTGCCGCCACCTTCCCGCGGACACCGGCGACCCGCTGGGCCGCGCGGCGCCTTCGGAGCTCCGGTCACATGACGAAGCTCACGAAGATCGGCATGAGCACTGACGCGGCGATCGTGCTCAGTGCCATCCCGAGCGCGGCGAAGGCACCTTCGGTTTCGTTCTCGACGAGCACCTGTGCGGTGCCAATTCCGTGGGAGGAAATACCCATCGCCAACCCCCGGACCCGCACGTCGCCGATCCTCGCCCAGTTCATCAGCGTCGGCGCCGCCACCGCCCCGAGCACGCCGGTGACCATGGTGAACGCCGCCGAGAGTTCGGGGATGCCCCCGGCTTGTTCCGTGAGGGCCATCGCAACCGGGGTCGTCACGGATTTTGCCATCATCGCCACCGCGAGATCCTGCGAGCCGCCGAGCCATTTGGTGACGAAGTAGCCCGAGGCGATACCCGCCCCCGCCCCGGTGAGCACGCTGATGAGCACGGGAGCGCTCGCCTGCATCACGAGCGGCAGGTTTCGGTAGATCGTTACCGCGAGCGCAACGGTGGCCGGGGCGAGGAGGAATCCAATGTACCCCGCGCCAGCGAGGTAATCCTCGTACGGCACACCCATGAGCAGTAGGAGCGAGGCGATCACCGCCACCGTGGTGAAAACCGGGGTGAGGAGAGGATGCCGCCCGGAGCGGTGCCAGGTCTTTTCCGCTGCGAGGAACACGCCGAGGGTGAGCGCGATCCCGAAGACCGGGTTCGCCGTCATCTCTTCCCAGCCGGCCGCCACTGCCTCACTGGTCACGATCGCACTCCTGGACGCGGTGCCGCTGCCGAGCGTGCAGAGCGCGCCCCTTTGCGGGCGAAAAGGCCGAGGAGTTTCAACGTGAGGAGGGCGGTTCCGGCCCCGACGACGAGGGCGACGAGCCACGGGAGGACCATGCCGACCGCCACCGCGACCGGGGCCGCCTGAAGTTCACCGAAGTAAGCGATCACGCCCACCCCGGCCGGTACGAAGAAGATCGACATCTTCGCCAACAGCGCGTCTGCACCGCGCATGACGGAATTGTCGCGTTTGGGCCGCCAGACCAACAGCACAACGAGGAGCAGGCCCATTCCGAGCACGGGGCCGGGCGCGGGGATGCCCGTGAGAGCGCTTAAGGCATAGCCGGCGAATAGACACGCGAAGATGATGAACAGGCCGGTGAGAATCATGGCACCTTTCGAGGAAAGACGTCAGCAACCTCAAGCCTAGGTATTTTCCACAGCCCGCGTTCACCGCGGCGGTGCGACGAACCCCACACCGTTGTTCGCCGCGGCCCGGGTGGTGCAGCGCATCGCAGGAATGGGTGCAACAAGCACGAGCGTCCCTCACCGGCAAGGGCAAGGGGCGCTCGTGAGTTACGAGGAGGTTAGGAACTCATCGTGACGTCCTCAAGCTCCACTTCGCCTTCGTTCTCGATCTCTCCGGCACGCAGGCGGGACAGGAGAATCGCACCGGCGGCGATGAGGCCGGCGACGACGGCGATACCAATCCGAAGCGCATGGTTGGCGTCTTCTGGAACACTCATCGCAACAACGGCGGGAGCGATGAGCAGGGCAACAAGGTTCATCACCTTAATGAGCGGGTTGATCGCCGGCCCCGCGGTGTCCTTGAACGGGTCGCCGACGGTGTCGCCGATGATGACCGCCTCGTGCGCGGACGATCCCTTCCCGCCGTAGGCGCCGTCCTCGACGATCTTCTTCGCGTTGTCCCAAGCGCCCCCCGAGTTCGCGAGGAACACCGCCATGAGCACCCCCGCACCGATCGCCCCGCCGAGGAACCCGGCGAGCGGTCCCACTCCCAGGCCGAAACCGACGGCGATAGGAGCGAACGCGGCGAGGAGGCCCGGAGTCGCCAGTTCCCGCAGGGAATCGCGGGTGCAGATGTCAACGACCTTGCCGTACTCCGGCCGTACCTCCCCGGTCATGATTCCGGGGAACTTCGCAAACTGGCGGCGCACTTCGAACACGATCGCCCCGGCGGCCTTGGTCACGGCATCGATGGCGAGCCCGGAGAACAGGAACACCGTGCCGGCGCCGAGGATCACGCCGACCAGGGTGATGGGTGAGATGATCGAGTACTCGAGCATCGATTTGACGATGTCGCTGCTTCCCGCCTGATCCGCGATCTTCGCGATTCCGCTCGTGACGGCGTCGGCGTAGGAGCCGAACAGCGCCGTCGCGGCGAGTACTGCCGTGGCGATTGCAATGCCCTTGGTGATCGCCTTGGTCGTGTTACCGGCAGCGTCGAGATCGGTGAGGATCTGCGCCGCCTCCTCGTCCGCGTCACCGCTCATCTCCGCGATGCCTTGCGCGTTGTCGGAGACGGGCCCAAAGGTGTCCATCGCGACGATGACGCCGACGGTGGTCAGCAGTCCGCAGCCTGCGAGCGCGACGAGGAACAACGATAACCACACCGAGCCACCGGCGATGAGGAAGACCGCGCACAGCGCCGCCGCGATGACCCCCGCGGTGTACACCGCGGACTCGAATCCGACCCCGATCCCCGCGAGAACCACGGTCGCCGCGCCGGTACGGGAGTTCGCCGCTACCGCGCGGGTGGGTTTGGCTTCGGTGTCGGTGAAGTAACCGGTGAGCCACAGGATGAACCCTGCGAGGACAACGCCGATGACCACGGCGGCCGCGGCGACGAGCCGGGGATCACCGCTCACGCCTGCGGCAGCGGCGGCATCCGAGCCGGGAGTGAGCGCGTCGAAGGAGGAGGGGAGGTAGACGTAGGCCGCGACGGCGGCGAGCACCGCCCCGATGAGGGCGGAGGTGTAGAACCCGCGGTAGATCGCCTTGAGCCCGTTTTCGTTCCCCTTCACGCGAGTGATCACTACCCCGAGGATCGCGACGAGCGCACCGATCGCGGTGACGATGAGGGGGAATACCAGCCCTTCCTCGCCCATCGTGGCCCGCCCGAGAATGAGTGCGGCGACGAGCATGACCGCGTACGACTCGAATAGGTCCGCGGCCATCCCCGCACAGTCCCCGACGTTGTCGCCGACATTGTCGGCAATCGTGGCGGCGTTACGAGGGTCATCCTCGGGAATGTTTTGCTCCACCTTGCCCACGAGGTCGGCACCGACATCGGCGGCCTTGGTGAAGATCCCACCCCCCACGCGCATGAACATCGCGAGGAGCGCGGCACCGAATCCGAATCCTTCGAGCACGACCGGGGCGCTGGCTTGGAAGATGAGCACTACGCCCGCCGCGCCGAGGAGTCCCAGACCGACGACGCTCATCCCCACTACCCCGCCGGTGCGGAAGGCGATCCGTGCCCCTTCCGAATGGCCGTTGGCTTGCGTCGCCGCCGCGGCTACACGCAGGTTCGCGCGGGTAGCGAGCCACATCCCGAGGTAGCCGATGGCCGCGGAAAAGCCCGCCCCCAGGAGAAAGGCGACGGCGCGGCCCACCTTCACGCTCCCGTCATCTGCGGGGAGCAGGAATAGCAGCGCGAACACGACGACGGCGAAGATCCCGAGGGTACGGAATTGCCGGTTGAGGTACGCCGAGGCGCCTTCCTGGATTGCTTTGGCGATGTCTTGCATGCTGGCTGTGCCCTCACCGGCGGCGAGCACTTGCTTACGAAGCGCGACCGCGATGACGAGGGCAATGACCGCAATAATCCCGATCACTGAGACGATGATCAGGCTCGAGGTTTCGAGCATGGCCTGTAGTCCTCCTTGACGTTTTCTCCACCCACTTTCATAGTGGGGCCCAATCGCCGAGTCTATCCGCGTTTTCCTCTGACAGGGGAAGATCACACCGGCGTGGGCGCAACCTTGAGTAACAATATTGGTGTGTCTCACCCCCTTCTTGCTCACCTCCTCGAGGCTGCCGCCGGGTACGCTCCCCGCCACGGCGCCCTCGTGCACACCGAGGTGCTGCCGAGCCAGCCGGGGGTCCAAGATCCGTGGCCGAAATGGGTCGATCCCAAGGTGATCGACGGGTTCCGCAAGGCACGTGGGGTGGATCGCCCTTGGCGCCATCAGGTGCAGGCGTGGGAAGTGCTCGCATCCGGCCAGCACCTAGCGCTCGCGACCGCGACCGGGTCAGGGAAGTCCCTCATCGCCTGGGCACCGGCGTTGACGGCGATCCGCACCCCCGTCTCCGGGAGGATCTCGGAGGTTTCCCGCCCGGCGACGGCGCTGTACCTGAGCCCGACCAAAGCGCTCGCGAACGACCAGGCGGAAAAGCTCGAGGAGGTGCTGCGGGCCGGGGAGATCCGCGACGTTCACGTAAACGTCGTTGACGGCGATGCGACCCCGACCGAACGCAACTGGGCCCGCGAACGGGCCGACATCATCTTCACCAACCCTGATTTTCTGCACTACTCGCTGTTGCCCCGAGCGCAGCGGTGGCAGCGGCTCCTGCGTGGGCTGCGCTACATCTTCGTCGACGAACTCCACTCCTACCGGGGAATGGTCGGCGCGCACGTGTCGCTGGTGCTGCGCCGGCTGCTGCGCCTCGCCCGCAAGAGCGGCGCCGCCCCGCAGGTGATTGTTGCGTCGGCGACGGCGACGACGCCCGGGCCTACCGTGGCCACGTTCCTCGGGGTAGAACTCCCGAACGTTGGGGTCGTTGCGGCCTCCACCGCGCCGCAAGGTGAGCGCACCGTGGCGCTGTGGAATCCCCCGTCGGCGCAGGATCCGGAGCAACACAACCTCACTCCGCTCCTTAAGGGCGCGGCGGCCGACCAGCCGGGCGGCGAGGATGGCGCTCAACGAGAAGAACCGGCAAAGAAGTCGGCGCTCGCCGAAGCGGCGGATCTGCTCGCCGCGCTCGTCGATGCCGGTTCCGCCACCCTGGTGTTCACCCGGGCCCGAGCGGGAGCCGAAGCGATTGCGGAGATGGTGCGTGAACGCGTGCCGCGGCACGTGCGGCCCCGGATCGCGGCGTACCGCGGCGGATATCTGCCCGAGGAGCGCCGCAAAATTGAACGCGCGCTGCACGATCGCGACCTGCTTGGAGTAGCGACGACGAGCGCGCTGGAGATGGGGATCGACATCTCCGGTCTGGATGCTGTGCTCGTGACGGGATGGCCCGGCACGCGGGCTTCATTCTGGCAGCAGGTCGGGCGGGCGGGCCGGGCAGGCACCGACGGCCTCGCCGTGCTGATCGCGTCAGAGGATCCGCTGGACCACTACTTGCTGCACCACCCTGAGCACGTGTTCTCCACCCCGGTGGAGGCGACCGTCTTCGACCCCACGAACCCGAACGTACTCGCCCCGCACCTGTGCGCAGCCGCCGCGGAATCTCCGCTGACCGCCGAGGATTTTGACGCGTTCGGTCTCTCTGATACGGCGCTGCTGGAAGAGCTTGCTGCCCGGGGGTTGCTGCGCCGCCGCAACCGAGCGTGGTACTGGAACTACGATCGGCGAGAAGATCCCGCCACCCTGACCGACCTCCGGGGCAGTAGTGGGCAGCCCATCGCGGTGGTCGAACACAGTACCGGACGCGTCATCGGGACGGTCGACGCCGACCGCGCGGACGCGACGGTCCACCCGGGGGCGATCTATCTGCACCAAGGCCGCACCTACGACGTTTTCGACCTTGAAGAGGACGTCGCCGTCGTGGAGGAGACGAACGAGCCGTTCCGGACCCGCGCCTTCACCCGGAACCGGGTGGAGATCCTCTCCGTGACAGAATCCTTCGCCGCCGGGCCGGCGACGTGGAACTACGGTCAGGTGGAGGTGCGGTCGCAGGTGGTCGGCTTCCAGAAACGCCGAACCCCCTCGCTGGAAGTGGTGGGGACATACGGGTTGGACATGCCCGAGCGGATGCTGCGCACCTCCAGCGTGTGGTGGACCGTGCCTGCCGACGCGCTCGCCGCGAACGGGGTCGTAGAATCCGAGATCCCAGGTGCGTTGCACGCGGCCGAACACGCGCTCATCGCACTCCTGGGTCTCGTCGCTACCTGCGACCGATGGGACCTAGGCGGGTTATCCACGGCAATCCATGAAGCCACGCTGTCTCCGACAGTGTTCGTCCACGATGCGTTCCCGGGCGGATCGGGGTTTGCCCGTCGAGGTTTTGATGCCGCACCCACATGGGTCGAGGCGACCCGCGCCGCCGTGCAGGAGTGCCCGTGCGAATCCGGGTGCCCGCGCTGTATCCAATCACCCAAATGCGGAAACGGCAACAACCCGCAGAT
>JAJYRV010000109.1 GCA_021793935.1 Actinomycetes bacterium
CCGATCTAACGCCGCGCTCGACCCGTTGTTCATCTACAACTTCGGTCTGGGGATCCGCGGAGCTGCCTTCGCGACCGTTGTCTCCCAAGGAGTCGCCTTCGTCTACGGGGTTGTGCACATCCTTCGGCGCAGGTTGGTGCCGATACAGGCCCCTCACCTGCCCTCGGGGAGCGAACTCCGCACGATCCTGGGTCTTGGGATCCCCGCCGGGCTGCAGATGGCGGTCATTTCGGCGGGAGCGGCCGCGGTGATGAGCGTGGTGGCGAGTTTCGGACCGGATGTCACCGGCGGTTTCGGCGCTGCCCAGCGCCTGGACTCCCTCATCATGCTCCCGGCGCAGGCCCTGGGAATTTCGGTCTCCTCGATGGCGGGGCAGAATATCGGGGGCCGCAACTGGAAACGGGTCGGGGAGATCGCCCGGGTCGCCGTCCTGTACAACCTCGCCATCATGATTACGATCGCAGTGGTGGTCATCGTCATCGCCGACGGCGCGATCGCCTTGTTCGTCGGAGATGGGGCGGCCGCCGACTTCGGGGCGCGTTACGTGCGGGTCGTCGCGCTGTGTTACCCGTTCCTCGGTATCAACTTCGTACTCAATGGGATCGTGCGCGCATCCGGGGCGATGTATCAGGTGCTCGCCCTCAACATCGTCTCGTTCTGGGTGCTGCGCTACCCCCTCACCGCGGTGTTCTCCCAGCGGCTGGGTGAGATCGGCATCGGGTTCGGGATGGGCGCGAGCTTTATCGTCAGCAGCGCGGCTGCCTTCCTCTACTTCCGGTTCGGAAAGTGGCGCGATAAGCAACTCTTCGAGGAACC
Source organism: Actinomycetes bacterium (assembly GCA_021793935.1). The sequence continues at coordinate 817 of JAJYRV010000109.1, forward strand.
CGTGCGCGGTTAGACCATTCGACTCCACAACGCCCGCGGCGATGCTCGCGGGTGATCACGGCGCAGGCACCTCTGGTTCTTCTTGAGGATTTTGCTGACAATGGAAGGAACCGCGATGACGAGGAGGCGTGTTGATGGCCGCGCAGTTGCTGGTCGTAGGAAGTGCCGAGGAAATGGGTGACAGGAGAGATGAGACTGCGGGCAAAGCGCGGTGCGCCGTGCGCGTCTATGGTGCGCGGCGTTGAGCGGCGGGCGCACCGCGCGCGCGGCTGAGGGGTCCCGCGCGAGGGCGCGATCGTGGACCGGTGGGGCGATCGCGCTCCTGCTCACGGCCGTGGCGTTGTACAGCTGGAGCTATCGCGACCAATGGGTGGCAAGCGCACCGGCCGCATCCTTTCGCATCGCTGCCGGGAATCTTCTCATCGCCCTGATCGCCGGAGTCGTCGTGGCGCTGCTATGTCGGTTCATCGTGCGCCGCGGGTGGCCACGAACACCGGCACTTTATGCCGGTGTGCTTACGGCAAGCCTGATAATGCTCCTCACCCTGAGCCCCGGGGTGAGCCGCCTCGGGTGGTTGATCATGGTGCTGGTCATAGTCGTTTGTTCCACCGCGGCGGGCACGGCGCTTGGGACCATCCGGAAAGGCAGCAGACGCAGTCGCGGGTGGGTGACCTTGGCCGTCGCCGCAGCCATCGGAGTCGCAGCGACGATCGGGATGCTGGTTCCCCGCGGGTCCCCGCCGACTCCGCTCGCCGAGGAACCCTCGGTGCCAGCAGCGAGCGCGGACTTCGCCCGGCCCGGCCCGCACCAGGTGGCGATGCTCACCTACGGCAGCGGCGACGACAGGCTGCGAGAGGAGTACCGTAACGTCGATTTCACCACCGACACCGTCGACCTCTCCGAGATCCTCGAGGGCTGGGAGGGCGCGGACGGTGGCGTACACACCCAGCGGTGGGGCTTCGACGCGACCAATCTGCCCCTCAACGCCCGCGCGTGGTACCCCACCGAGGGAGGTCCCTACCCCCTCGCCGTTATCGTGCACGGCAACAAGAGCAGCGCGGCGTACTCCGAGTCGGGCTACGACTATCTAGCGAAGCAACTCGCCAGCCATGGGTTCGTGACGGTCGCCATCGATGAGAATTTTCTCAACACGACGCTGCTGGACTCCTCCGCCCCGATCCAGGGCAGTGAAATCGCGCGGAGCGTACTCATCCTCGAACACCTCGCGATGCTGGCCGGCGAGGAATCGCAGCTGGGAACCCTGGAGGGGAAACTCGATCCCTCCCAGATTTCACTCATCGGCCACTCCCGGGGAGGGGAAGCGGTGGCTACGGCGAGCGCCCTCAACACCGTCGGCGAAATTCCCGAGCACCCGCAGTACCGGCTCCCCTCCGGCTTTGGCATCGAATCGGTGGTCGCCCTCGCTCCCACCGATGGCCAATATCAGCCGGGCGGAAAGCCGGTGGCATTATCCGGCGTCAACTACCTAGTGCTCCACGGGAGTCACGACGTCGACGTCGCGAGCTTCGCCGGCGCGAACCAGTATGCGCGGACGGCGCCCACCGAGGAACAGTTCAAGGCAATGCTGTACGTCGGCGGGGCCAACCACAGCCAGTTCAACTCTGCTTGGGGCCGGCGCGATATCGGTAACGGGCTCCCGAAGTTGTTCATCAACACCGCAACCCTCCTGGAACCCTCCCAGCAACGCCTCCTCGCGGCCGGTTATACGACGGCGTTCCTCGAGGCGACCATCAAGGGGGGCCCAGGGGAGGAGCTCTTTCGCGACCACCGCGCCGGTCGGGCGTGGCTACCGGCGACCCGATATCTCGGCGCGCACGCCAGTGGCAACCAGGTCGAACTCCTCACCGGTACCGACGACGCCGAGAAGGAAACGGGAAGCCTGGCTGGAAGCACGGTCGCGGCAAGCGGAGCTAGCGTGTGGCGAGAGGCGGCGAACGCAATGCGCGCAGGCCCAAGTGACGAGCGGGTGCAAGTGCTCACGGGCGACGGCGGACGCGCGCTCGGGTTGACGGTCGAATTGGCCGAGCCTGTTGATCTGTCTTCCCACGCAAACATCATCCTTGACGCAGCAATAGGCGACGGCACCTCACGGCTCCCGCTACAACTCACCTTGACCGACGCTTCTGGGGAGAGTTCCACCTCGGCTGTTCCCTACGGTGCGCCTCCACCCATCGTTGGTGACGCCCTGATGGCGAGCTGGATGCGGGTGGGCGGGTCTTTCGAGCCGATCCTCGAGAGCCTGGTGGTTCCGCTCGAAGATTTCGCAGAGGTGAACCTGAGTGAGGTGACCGCTGTCCAGATCACGGCGCAGCCGTATGAGGGAACGTTGCTGATCGGGCGGATCGCCGCGGACTAACCAGCGATCACGCGGAAAGTGCTGCATCGACCTCCGTGGCCGTCGCGGTGTCAAAAGCGACGATGTACACATGCGCCACGGCGGTGTCTGCGGCGCGGATGGCGCGAATCGCGGTGTCGATCGCGTCCTGCTTCGGCCAGGCGTACACCCCCGCCGAAATCAGCGGGAACGCCACGGATGTGGCGCCGAGTTCGTCGGCGACGGCGAGCGAGCGGGTGTAGCAGGACTCCAGTAGCCCGCCATCGCGTTCACCAGCGCCGTAGTTCGGGCCGACCGTGTGGATCACCCACCTCGCGGGAAGATTCCCCGCGGTGGTCCAGCCCGCGTCACCGGTAGCCAATCCGTTCGGGAAGCGCTTGATGCAGTCCTGAAGGATCGCGGGTCCGCCCGCGCGGTGAATCGCCCCGTCGACGCCGCCCCCGCCCCGCATCGCCCGGTTCGCCGCGTTAACGATCGCATCCACCTCGACCGCGGTAATGTCTCCTTGAATCGCCGTGAGTTCTGCCATGCGCCCAGTATCTCCCGCCGACCGCGGGATGGGAAGGAAACGGCCCGGGCGCAGCGGGCGGGGAAGGTCAGTAGAATCGAAGGCGTGACCTTTTTGCCAACACGTACTGACCTTGCTGGGTTCGAACCGTACGGGGCGCCGCAGTTGGATGTGCCCCACCCGTTGAATGTCAACGAAAACCCATATTCGCCCCCGCCGCGGGTCGCGGCGGCGATCACCGCTGCGGTGGCGGCCGCGATCCCGACCTTCAACCGCTACCCAGATCGAGACTTCCTCGACCTGCGCGCCGATCTCGCGGCCTTCCTGGAGAAGGAATCCCACGTGAGCGGGCTCGAAGCGGAGAATCTGTGGGCGGCGAACGGGTCGAACGAGGTGATGTTGCACCTGTTCCAGGCCTTCGGTGGCCCCGGGCGCAAAGCGCTCGGTTTTGCTCCGACCTACTCGATGTACCCGGAATACGCGCGGGACACGTTCACCGAATGGGTGGTGGGGGAGCGGGAGGCGGACTTCACGCTCGACCCGGCAAAGGTCGCTGCGGAGCTGCAGCGGGTGCGCCCCGCGCTGGTGCTGCTCGCGAGCCCGAACAACCCCACGGGAACGGCGCTACCGCTGGAAGCGATCGATGCGATCGCAACCGAAGCGCGAAGCAGCGGACCGGAGGGGAAGGCGAGCATCGTCGTCGTCGACGAAGCGTACGCGGAATTCCGCCGCGAAGGTACGCCGAGTGCACTGGAGCTGCTCGAAAAGCACCCGCACCTCGTCGTGAGCCGCACGATGAGCAAAGCGTTCGCGTTCGCGGGCGTGCGCCTCGGTTACCTCGCAGGTTCGACGGCGATCGTCGACGTGCTGCGGATCGTTCGCCTCCCGTACCACCTCTCCGCCGTCACCCAAGCCGTCGCCCGCGCTGCCCTCGCCCATTCCGATGACCTGCTCGCGCAAGTGGATTCGTTGCGTAAAGACCGCGATGACCTGGCAGCGTGGTTGAATGGGGAGGGGTACTCAGTGGTCGCGTCCGACGCGAACTTCATCCTGTTCGGGGAGTTCGATGACCGGCACACCATCTGGCAGGGGCTCCTCGACCGAGGGGTGCTCATCAGAGAAACTGGACCCAGCAGATACTTACGGGTGAGCGTTGGCACACCCGAACAAAATGACGCGTTTAAAAGCGCCCTACTGGAGGTGACCGGCCGATGAGCCCGTCCACGCAACCTGCCCCGCGGACCGCCACGGTGGAACGCAACACGAGCGAATCGGAAGTGTTCGTGGAGCTCAACCTGGACGGACGGGGCCGCACCGAGATCTCCACCGGTGTGCCCTTCTACGACCACATGCTCACCGCGCTCGGCAAACACTCTCTCATCGACCTCACGGTCCGTGCCGAGGGGGACGTGCACATCGACGCCCACCACACGGTGGAGGATGTTGCGATCTCCATCGGGCAGGCCCTGCGCGAGGCACTGGGGGACAAGGCCGGGATCGCCCGGTACGGCGACGCGCTCGTGCCGTTGGACGAGGCGCTCGCACAAGCGGTCGTCGATCTGTCCGGGCGGCCCTACATCGTGCACAGCGGGGAACCGGCCGGGCAGGAATACCACCTCATCGGTGGCCACTTCACCGGTAGCCTCACCCGGCATGTGTTCGAATCGATCGCCCTGCACGCGAACATCTGCCTGCACGTGCGCCTGATCTCCGGGCGCGATCCGCACCACATCGTGGAAGCGCAGTTCAAGGCGCTCGCCCGTGCGCTTCGCGCCGCGGTGGAGATGGATCCCCGGGTGGAAGGCATTCCCTCAACCAAAGGTGCCCTGCACCTGTAGGACAACCATGACTCACCCTGACGACGATTTCGATCTCGACGCCTTTGACGCCGCGTTCGCCAAAGAATTCGGCGAAACGCTCGCTGACGAACCAGGGGCCGGGGCAGAACCTGGCGATGGGGAACCGGAGGACGCCGCTCCGTCCGCCGATGCGCCGGCAGAGCCGGAGGAGCCCAAAACGCTCATCGGGATGGTTCTCACCCCGGTCGCGGACGCGCACGTGCTCGCCAAACTCATGGGACTGGTGAAAATCACCTGGCCCGTGTTCGCCACCCGCACCGGCGCGGTGGCTGCGACGACGCTTGAGATCGATGAGATGGCCCAGCTCACCGGCACCGCGCCACCGGAGGCCGTGAAGGTCGCCCAAGCGCTCTCGCGCACCTCGGAGTTCGGGGTCGTGCTCCTCACCTCCCGGGTGGGCCACGGGGAGGACGGTGCCACCGGCCAGATCCAGGCCACGCGCTACGTGGGCGGCAAGGAGGTTGAGACCCTCTCGCCAGGAGTGGTCCTTGCGGGGGTAGACGAAGCGGTGGAGAAGGTCCTCTTCGGCCAGGTCGCTCCCCACGAAGCCAAGGGCGCCCTCGACCCCACCGAAGCGGCCGAGCGCGATGACCCCAAACCCAAGCGGCGTTGGGGCCGCAAACCCCGCTAACCCCCCGCCCAAGGAGGGCACTATGACCCGTGAGCGGGCACCTCAGAACGCGTCCACGATTCCTAGGAGAAGCGCGCTCATCTTCGGTGGCGTGCTGCTGATCCTATTCATTGCTGGGTCAGTGGCCGACTATTCCCTCGCAAACGCGCTCTACACCCCCGACAACGCCTTCGGCACGGTGCTCGCCGCCTACGGGGAGGCGCCCGCGCTACTCGCGCTCGTCGCCGCGGGCACGCTGGCGGTCACGGCCCGTCCGCCCGTGCACATGGTGCTGCGCTGGCTCCTCATCATCGGCGGGGCCGGGCTCATCATCGTGGGCACGCTCGCCCTCATCATTCGCCCGGAAGAATACTGGGCCCTTCCCGCGATTGTGCGTACCCTCATCGCCCTCGCGCTCTCGGCGGCAGCGATCTGGGCGACCGCCCGCTTCTCCGCGGGTGCGACCTGGCAGGCGATGTGCACCCTCGCCGCGGCGTTGTTCGTCGTCGTCGCCCTAGAGATGGTGCTCGTTCAAGGGGTGAAGATCTTCTGGGAACGCCCCCGGATGCGGATGCTCGCCGAAACCGGAGCGGAGTTCTCTCCGTGGTGGTCACCGGGATACGAGGATCGGGACGCCCTCACCGCCCAGGGCGTGGAATCCAGCGAATTCAAATCCTTCCCCTCGGGGCATTCGGCGAATGCGGCGACGTTGATGATGCTCACCGGGTTC
>JAJYRV010000110.1 GCA_021793935.1 Actinomycetes bacterium
GACGCCGTTCAGAGGGGCGCCACGGAACTGCCGTGGCGGGAAGACAACCCGATGCCGGTCGTTCGTGAAGAAACCCCCGTATCGGACCTCTTCGCGCTTTCGGCCCAGTACGCCAGCCCGATCATCGTGGTTGACGAGCATGGCAAGTTCTCCGGGGTGATCCCCCGAGTCACTCTCCTAGCGGCGGCCGGTACACATCAGCCCGAGGAAGATAACGTCGTCATCGCCGACATTCCGCACAACGGGGAGGAACCGCTGATGAAGCCGAATGGAAACGGAACTACCGGAGGTGAGCTCAAATGAATCCTGAAGACAACTTCCTCCCCCGCTTTCCGCTCGGTGAAGGGGTCGACACCGCCTTTCGGTGGCTGAAGGAAAACTGGAAGCCCTTCTTCGACCTCCTCAAAGACGGGATGAAATTTCTCGTCGAAGGACTCAGCGACGTTCTCCTCGCCGTTCCGGCGATTCCCGCGATTGTCATCTTCGCGCTCATCGCGTGGTTCCTGCGCTCGTGGAAGCTCGCCGTCGGTACCGTCATCACGTTCACGCTCGTCCTCATGATGGACAAGTGGGTGTCGATGATGCAGACGATGTCCCTGGTCATCATCGCGACCCTATTCGCGATCATCATCGCGGTGCCGGTCGGAATCTGGGCCGCGCGAAACGACACGGTCAGCGCCATCGTCAAACCGGTGCTGGACTTCATGCAGACGATGCCCGCATTCGTCTACCTCATTCCGGCAGTGACCTTCTTCTCCATCGGCGCCGGCCCTGCGCTGGTCGCAACCATCATCTTCTCGCTCCCGCCAGGGGTGCGCATGACGGAGTTGGGGATCCGCCAAGTCGACGCGGAAACCGTCGAGGCCGGGCATGCCTTCGGGGCAACCTCGCGGCAGATCCTGCGAGGAATCCAGCTACCACTTGCGGTGCCCACGATCATGGCGGGTATCAACCAGTTGATCATGCTTGCCCTGTCGATGGCCGTTATTGCCGGAATGGTCGGCCTTGACGGGCTCGGTAAGGACGTCGTCGAGTCGATCTCGACCCTCCGACTCCCGCTCGGGGTGGAAGCCGGTGTCGCCGTCGTGTTCTTGGCGATCTACCTTGACCGCCTCACCGCGGCCCTTGGCCGACCCGGAGATTTCCCCTCCTCTCTGCGTTCGCTGCTCCGGCAGCGTCGCGAAACTCAAAAGACTGCGTGAACGAGGGTTCTCACCCACGTCCACGCATAGCAGGGGCAACCCTGCGATCCAGATTAGGAAAGGACAACATGTCAATCCGACGTATTGCAATGGCCGGATCCGCTGGCTTCCTCGCTCTCGCCCTCGCGGCGTGCGGCGGTGGCAACGGTGGCAACGGCGATGACACGAACGGCGCCGACGACACGAATGGCACCGAAGACACGGCCGGAGGTGAAGGCGGCGGCGAAGACCTCGGTACGATTACGCTCGGTTACATCCCCTCCTGGACTGACGGGCTGAGCACCGCCTACCTCCTTGACAACCTCCTCACTGACATCGGCTACACGGTCGAGCACCAGACGGTGGAGGACGCCGCGATCCTGTACGCCGGCCTCGCCAACGGCGATATCGACATGTACGCATCCGCGTGGTCCGAGCGGACTCACCGCCAGTACATGGACGAATACGAAGACCAGCTCGAGGACCTCGGCTACTACTACGAAGGCGCGGTTCTCAACCTCTCGGTTCCCGAGTACACCGACATCGACTCGATCGATGAACTCGTGGGCAAGGGCGGCGACTTCGGCGGCGAGATCATCGGTATCGAACCCGGTGCTGGTCTCACCGACGCCACCGAGAACGACGTGATCCCGGGCTACGGCCTCGAGGACGAATACAAGCTCGTCACCTCCTCCACCTCCACCATGCTCACCGAGCTGCAGAACGCGGTGGACGCCGAGGAAGACATCGTCGTAACCCTGTGGAGCCCCTTCTGGGCGAACGCCGAGTTCCCGGTCAAGGCACTGGAAGACCCCGAAGGCTACTTCGGTGAACCCGAGAACCTGCACTGGCTCGCCCGTGACGGCTTCTCCGAGGACTTCCCCGAAGCCACCGAACTCGTTGGCAAGATCAAGCTCGACGACGACGAGTACGGAAGCCTGGAAGACACGGTCGTGAACCAGTTCGACGACGGCGAAGAGCCCGAAGCGATCGAGGCCTGGCTGTCCGAGAACCAGGACCTCATGGATTCCCTGCTTGGCTAATCGCTAGCAGCTCACCAAACATTAAACGCGGCGCCATCGGCGCCGCGTTTAATGTTTTCTTACCGCGCGTATGAGCCTGGCTATCCGGCCAGGCCCGAGACCCCGAGGGCGGCGGAGGTCTACTTCTGCAGCAGGATCGGCACGCCGTTATCGATGTCGTAGTACACCGGATCCCCGCCTTCGGGGCGAGCGACATAAACGTGCCGCCCGTCGGACGTTTCCTTCGTGAGCTTCTCGCCCGTCACCGGGCACTGCAGGTTCTCTTCCAACCAGGTCGGTAGTGCTGCCATCACGTGCTCTCCTGTCGAATAATAGCGAGGACTGAATCGCGGATCTTTTCCATCACGTCACCGTCCTGCGCCTCAACGTTGAGGCGCAGCAGAGGTTCAGTGTTGGAAGGCCGGACGTTGAACCACCAGCGGGGCGTCGCATCCCAGTGGCTGAAGGTCAAGCCGTCCGTGTCGTCGATGGTTACGCGCTGGGCGTGGAGGTCGGCTGCGAACTCGGCGCGAATGCGGGCAAGGGTGTGCCCGACGTCGGCCACGGTGGAATTGATCTCCCCGCTCGAGGTGTTCGGCGTGTACATCGCCGCCAGATCCGAGGCCTCGAGGTCCGATTCCGCGAGGGCGCTGAGTACGTGCAGCGCAGCGAGCATTCCGGAGTCGGCGTAGAAGAAGTCGCGGAAGTAGTAGTGAGCGCTGTGTTCCCCGCCGAACACCGCGTCCCGGGCGGCCATCTCTTCCTTGATATAGGCGTGCCCAACCCGGGTCGTGACCACCTCGCCACCGGCCGCTCCGATGAGGTCAGTGACCGCGCGGGAGGTGATGAGGTTACGGATGATCACTGGGGCGTTGCCCTGTTGTTGTTCCTTAGCCACCTCCCGTAGCCCGACGAGCGTGATGATCGCCGATGGGTCAACGGCGACCCCCTTTTCGTCAATGACGAAGCACCGGTCGGCATCGCCGTCGAAGGCCAATCCCAGATCCGCCTGTTGGGCGATGACGGTGGCCTGCAGGTCGAGAAGGTTCGCGGGGTCGAGCGGGTTGGGTTCGTGGTTGGGAAATGAGCCATCGAGGTCGAAATACATCGGCACGAGGTCGATACCGATATCAGGCAGACCCGCCTCGGTGCCCAACACCGCGCCCGCGGTGAGCCCAGCCATCCCGTTGCCCGCGTCAACAACGACTTTCAGGCGCCGCTGGCCGGTCAATGGCACGAGGTCCCGCAGGAATCGTGCGTAATCGGCGAGAATCTCCCGGTGGGTCACCGCGCCGGGTTGCTTCGCTTCGATCCCGGAGTCGAGGTATTGCTGCGCCCGCTGAGCAAGGTCGGGGAGCCCCGTTTCCTTCCCGATCGGTCGCGCCCCGGCATAGCAGAGTTTCAACCCGTTGTACTGGGCAGGGTTATGGGAAGCAGTGAAGATGACGCCAGGTAAGTCGAGGGCACCGGAGGCGAAATAGAGCCCATCGGTGGAGCACAAGCCCACGTGGGTGACGTTCGCGCCCCGGCTGCGCGCGCCGTCGATGAACGCGTCGACGAGCTCGGCTGCGCTCGTGCGCATATCGTGCCCCACGAGGATCTCAGGCCCGGCAATATCGCGGAAAGCGGCGCCCAAGCACCGGGCGATCTCGGGGGTCAACTGGTCGGGTACGAGCCCGCGGATATCGTTCGCCTTAACGATGTCATCAAGAGCACCCACGAGGTTTAGGGTTCCTCTTCGGTGCGGATGACGCTCAGGTGACCGCGCCGCCCCACCGGTGGCGGAGCCGGCGAGCTTGACCCACTGATCGGCCCCGGTGCTCGCGACGCCGCGGCACTTTCTGCTCGTTGAAAAGAGGGGGCCGGGGCGCGGGAGGCTTCGCGCACGGCGTCCGCGAGCGCGAGCAGGTCGTCCGAACTCGGGGGCGCTGGTTCAAACTCCGTCGCGAGCCTCACCACATCCCACCCACGGGGCACCGTGAGCCGTTCGGCGTGTTCGGTGCACAGGTCGTATGTGTGAGGTTCGGCGTGAGTGGCAAGCGGGCCGAGCACGGCGGTGGAGTCGGAGTAGACGTAGGTCAGGGTCGCCACCGCGGCGGCGTTACAGCTTACCCGGGAACATGGACGTGTTGCTCTCACACCCGTCACGCTACCTGGTTTCGGACAGCGGCGCACACCTACCCGCGGGCCGCGCCGGGTCAGGCTTGGCCACGTGGGAGGCTTCGTGGCATCGTATTCGGTATGTTCCCCTATCCCCCGCTACCCGCCCGCCGCCTCAAGCGCCGCGACCGGCGGGGCCGAGGGATCCGGGGCCCGCTCATGCCCGGCGCGCTTCCCGGTGCCCGTTCCCGCACCGAGCGTTTCGATGACCTCGTGGCAACGGCGATCGCGGTGCTCGAGTCCCGCTGCGGGGAGATCATCGATGGGGTCGAATTCGGGGTGGAGGATGTCCCTCCCTCGACCCCGGCGCCGTGGGAGCGCGGGGCGGTGCCGCTCGGGCGGTACTTTCCCGCCGACCTCGGGATGCCGCACCGGATCGTCGTCTACCGGCGACCCGTCATCACTCGGGCCCCCACTCCCGCGGAACAGTTTGCACTCATCAGCCACGTGCTCACCGAGCAGGTCGCCCACCTCACCGGGCTCAACCCGGAAGACCTATAGATCCGCCGCCTCCCGGCCCCCTCCGGTGCCGTCACACGGGCATCAATTCGTGACGACGACGCTCACGTTGGTTCCTGCCCGCCCGGCCCACGTCGCCGGCACGGCCGCGATCAGTCTCCCGCTGGGCGAATCGACTTCGTATTGCGCCGTCGCGAGCAGGTATCCGCCCGTGATCCGGACGGCGACGGCCTCCTGTGGCACTTCGATGTCGATCGTTTGTGAAGCCGCCAGCGCGAACTCCTCCGATTCGAGCACCTCGCCGTCCTCGCCGATCCCCTCGACCTGCACGTCGATGTTCTCGGGCGCCGGATTCGCGATCGCAATGGTGGGCTCTCCCGCGGTGGGAAACATTGCCTCCGCGGTGAGGTTCCCGCTGGGAAGCCAAGAGCCGTCTTCGGGAGTGCCTCCGATGTCGGCGGATTCCTCCCCGACGACGGTGGTGTGAGCGCTGGCCGTGACGGGCTGGGTCGAAACTACCCGCAGCGCGTAGTCCCCCGCTTCGGGGGCCGCAACGGGCACATCGGTAACGGTCCCCGGCTCGACGGTGAGATTTTCCGCGCCACCCAGGGGCTCCTCCCCCTCCTGCCCGAGGAGGCTCACCGACACCTCGGCTGCCTCCTGCCCCGGATTGACGATCCGCAAACTCGTCTGCCACTCCTCGTCGTCGAACTCCTCTAACCGGAGGGGGCCGACGAACCCTTCCATCCCGGGAGCTGCCGCGGGCGTCACGTAGGAGACCCCGGCCGGCACGATTCCATCCAGCGACGACGTCGTGAGATACGCGCTCACTTGCCCGCCTTCGGAGAGAACCTGGAACGCTACGCGCTCGCCGCGCTCCATCGTCTCGGTGAGGACCACCTTCGATGCGCCCGGTTCTACGAGTTCGACGACCTCTCCGGCCATCGGTCCGGTGCCCGTCCACCCCTGCACCCGTACCTGCGCCGCCGTTTCACCCGGGTTGGTGAGCACGAGTTGCGTGGAGGAGCCCACCTCAGTGTTCCCGCCGGGGAGCCATAGGTTTGCCGACGGCGCTACGCACCCTCCCGCTACGAGGCCACGCAAATCTCCTTCTTCCGCGTGTCCGAGGGTCACGCCGGCAACGCTGGGCGCTTCCCGGCCCGCGGGCTGGTACCGGGCAACGAGCGGGGCAGCGCCGGTCTCCAGTTCCACCTGTGACTCGGTGCGGGAGGATTCGTCGCCGAGTTCACCGATGAGCGCCGGATCGTCCAGCGCTCCCGCGGCGGTGAGCACTGTCCGGGTGGTGAGGGCATCCGCGCCGGTATCGAGCTCCAGGTCGTAGGTGACGTCACCGGATCCCATCGCGGTCGTCAGTTGCGGGGCACCCGGGCACATGAGTGTGGTGACCCCCGCCCCTAATTCCACCTCGGGTACATCGAGGAACTGCGGTTCCGGGGCGGTGAGCTGGGTGGGAAGGGCGAGCCCGACTCCGGTCAGCGCGAGCACCGCGGCGCCACTGATGAGGTATCGGGCCCGGTTCTTCCAGCGGTTCGCGCGGGAGAGCGTGATCGTCATGCCTCCACCTCCGGGCGCCGACGAACCGGTAAGGAGAGCACGAACCAGAGGCCGATCACGGCGATCGCGGTGATGCGCCACGCCCGGTGCAGCGTGGGCGCGTATTCGACCGTCAATTCCCCGCTTGCTCCGGCGGGAATTTCGAACGCCTGCTGCCAGCCCACATCGAGGCTCCGCAGGGGCGCGCCATCGAGGGCCGCGCGCCACCGGGAATCCGCTCGTTCGGCGAGCGTCAAGGTGGCAGGCTCGTCACCCGGCAGATCGGGCAGCAGCTT
>JAJYRV010000111.1 GCA_021793935.1 Actinomycetes bacterium
ATCTCCCGCCTCCTCACTCCTCGCCGGCCCGAGCGGCTGGGACGTTCCCGCCACGAGCGAACCGGTGGAGATCCGGCGCACCTCCGTTCTCCCGAGCCCGCCCACCGGGGGCGGAGACTCCACGTTCGGCCCCGCCCCGCAGCGCCAGTTCCCCCGGGTCGACCCCCCCGCGCCCGCCGCGACCCCTCCTGCGGTTGCCCCGGCCGCGCCGGCAAAGTCCCGCGATCACCGCGAGCGGCTCCGCTCGTTCACCTCCGGCATCGCTGAACAGTTCCGACCCGTCGGGGACGAGCCTCAGGAACGCCGGTTCAATCCGGCAGGTTTCGTGTTGCTCGGCATGCTCGCGCTCGTGGTGTTCGCCCTCGTGCTCGCCTCCTCGAGCCTGCGCTCGGCCCGCAACTTCGAACCCGCGCCGCTGCCACCCCCCACCCCGGTGGCTACCGAGACGCAGGAGCCGGAGGAGCCCGAACCCACGGCTGAGGAAGAGCCGGAGCCCACCCCGGAGCCGGAGGAGCCTGAACCGATCACGATCAAGGAAGCGGTGAGTTACGACCCCTCCACCGGGGGCGGTGAGAACCAGGATCTCGCGCACCTGGCGATCGACGACGATCCCTCCACGAGTTGGCGTTCCCTGCGGTACAACGACCCTACCTATGCGATCAAGGACGGTCTCGGGTTCTCCATCGTCCTGGAGGAAGAGACGGAGGTTTCCGAGGTGGTCCTCCTCGTCGATGGAAAGGGCGGCCAGGTCGAGCTGCGTGCGGGTGATCCGAAGGATCCCACGAAGGGAGAGGTGCTCGCCTCGGGCGCGATCGACCACGAGACCACCTTCACCTTCGATGAACCGGTGGAAACCGACACGATCGTGCTGTGGTTCCCCGAGCTGCCCGTCGCCGATTCCGACGGAATGAACCGGATCGAACTCGCCGAAGTCTCGATTGAGTGAGTCGGGCCACGTTCCACCCCCGCGTTGGAACACAAGGGCGCGAAGAGTCGTTGGAAATATGTGAGACTTATTTGGAACCACCGATAGGAAATCTCTCGTGTCTACTCCCACACACAACGTCATCATTATCGGCTCCGGCCCCGCCGGTTACACCGCCGCGATCTACGCCGCTCGCGCTGGGCTGGAACCACTGATGTTCGCCGGCTCGATCGAGGCCGGGGGCGCCCTGATGAACACCACCGACGTGGAGAACTTCCCCGGCTTCCCGGATGGGGTCATGGGCCCGGAACTCATGATGAACCTGCAACAGCAGGCCGAACGCTTCGGCACCGACATCCGCCTGGAAGACATCGAGTCCGCCACGCTCACCGGCCCGGTCAAGTCGGTGACGACGACGGATGGGGAGACCTTCCACGCCCGTTCGGTGATCCTCGCGATGGGGTCGGCCTACAAGGAGCTTGGCCTGCCCGAGGAGAAGAAGTTCACCGGCCGCGGCCTGAGCTGGTGCGCGACCTGTGACGGGTTCTTCTTCAAGGATCAGCACATCGTCGTCGTCGGCGGCGGGGATTCGGCGATGGAAGAGGCCCTCTTCCTCACCCGGTTCGCCTCCAAGGTCACCATCGTGCACCGCCGCGACGAACTGCGCGCCTCGAAGATCATGGCCGACCGTGCGATGGCGGATCCGAAGATCTCCTTCGAATGGAACAGCGAAGTCGCCCAGATTCTCGGGGAGGAGAACGTGACCGGGGTGCGGCTGCGAGACACCGTTACCGGCGAGGAGCGGGATCTGGACGCCGGCGCGGTGTTCGTCGCGATCGGCCACCTGCCGCGGACCGATCTCGTCAAGGGTCAGGTCGATCTCAAGGACGGTGGCTACATCTCGGTTGCCTCCCCAAGCACCCACACGAACCTCACGGGCGTATTCGCGGCCGGGGACGTCGTCGACGATCACTACCGGCAGGCGATCACCGCCGCCGGCACCGGGTGTTCGGCGGCGCTTGACGCTGAACGCTACCTCGCGGAAACGGCGGCCCCGGTCGAGGCCGAAGCCATCGCGCAGGCCTGAAGATTTTTCGCTGATCACACACGCTAACTCGTTTTGGAGGAGAATTGAGCAAGATCAAAGACACCAGTGACGCCACCTTCGACGCGGATGTGCTGCAGGCATCCGGGCCCGTCCTCGTGGAGTTCTGGGCCCCGTGGTGCGGCCCGTGCCGTCAGGTTGCGCCGATCCTCGAAGAGATCGCGGGCGAGACCGACCGCCTCACCATCATGAAGCTCAACGTGGATGAGAACCCGCAGACCGCCGCGAACTACGGGGTGTTGTCGATCCCCATGATGAACCTGTACGTCAATGGCGAGGTCGCGCGCACGATCGTCGGTGCACAGCCGAAGAAGTCGATCCTGTCAGAAGTTGAAGAATACGTGAAGTAGATGCAAGAAGGCACCCGTTTAGACCCATGGTTTGATTCCTACGCGGAACGGACCCACCACATGAAGGCCTCGGCGATACGGGCACTTTTCGCCGTGGCTAATCGGCCCGAGGTGGTGTCGCTCGCCGGGGGGATGCCATTTCTGGACGGGTTGCCTCTTGACGTCGTCGCCGACGTGAGCGCTCGCCTCATCCGCGAGCACGGCACCGTCGCGATGCAGTACGGCTCGGGGCAGGGAGCCCCGGAGCTGCGCGAGCAGATCGTCGAAGTGATGGCCCTGGAGGCGATCTCCGCGCACGCAGACGACGTCGTCGTCACCACCGGTTCGCAGCAGGCCCTCGACCTCGTCACGAGAATATTCATCGATCCGGGCGACGTGATCGTTGCGGAGGCGCCGAGCTACGTCGGAGCGCTCGGGGTGTTTCATGCGGCCCAAGCCGAGGTCGAGCACGTCCCCATGGACGACGACGGGCTGGTACCGGAGGCGCTGGAGGAGACCCTCGCCCGACTCGCGGCCGAGGGCCGCCGGGTGAAGTTCATCTACACGGTCCCCAACTTCCACAATCCCGGTGGGATGACCCTGAGCCTGGAACGACGCCCGCAGATCACCGAGATCGCGAAGAAGTACGGCGTGCTCATCCTTGAGGACAACCCGTACGGATTGCTGGGCTTCGACGCCGATCCCTTACCGGCGCTGCACTCCTTCGCCCCCGAGCACGTCATCTATCTCGGGTCGTTCTCCAAGACGTTCGCCCCGGGCTTTCGGGTCGGTTGGGCGCTCGCCCCGCATGCGGTGCGCGAGAAGCTCGTCATCGCTTCCGAGGCCTCGATCCTGTGCCCCTCGATGATGTCGCAACTGTCGATCTCCACCTACCTGAAGAACTGGGATTGGCTCGGCCAAGTGAAGAAGTTCCGGGAGGTCTATCGAGAGCGCCGCGACGCGATGATCAGCGCGCTGGAGGAATACCTGCCCGATGCACGCTGGACGGTCCCGCAGGGGGGCTTCTACACGTGGGTGACCCTCCCGGACGGCCTGGACGCCCAATCCATGCTGCCCCGCGCCGTCACCGAGCTCGTTGCCTATGTGCCCGGCAATGCGTTCTACGCCGATGACGGCGGATCGGCGAACATGCGCCTCTCATTCTGCTATCCCACGCCTGAGCGCATCACCGAGGGTGTGCGGCGCCTCTCCCGCGTGGTGCAGAAGGAACTCGAACTCGTACAGATGTTCGGAGTCGATGGCACGAACACGCTCACGGGCACCCACGCCCCCGGACCGGACGTGAACTGATGAACACTTCTCCTCTCCCGCATGATGCTCCCGCGACCGGCGAGGCACACGTCCTCGTCCTTTCCGGGGGCCTGACCCACGAACGCGACGTCTCGATCCGATCCGGCCGCCGGGTCGCCCAGGTGCTGCGCGGCGCGGGCTTCGAGGTCACCCTCGGCGACGTCGATACAGGTCTCCTGCCCTTCGTGCAACAGACCCGGCCCGACGTCATCTGGCCGCTCCTGCACGGATCCACCGGAGAGGACGGCTCGCTCACCGATCTCCTCTCCCTCACCGGAGTACCCTTCATCGGTTCGGAAGCCACCGGGGCGCGGGTCTCCTGGTCCAAACCCATCGCGAAAGCGATCGTTGCCCGGGGCGGGGGCACCACCCCCCGGCTGACAACCTTCACTCAAGCGCTTTTCCGCGACGTCGGCGCCCCGGGCATCCTCGAACTCGTCAGCTCTCATTTCACGTTCCCCCTCGTGGTCAAGCCCGCGAGCGGGGGTTCCGCACTCGGCGTGAGCGTCGTCGATTCTCCCGACCACCTGCCCCACGCGATGGTTTCCGCGTTCGCCTACGACGACGTCGTCATGGTCGAAGAATTCGTCGACGGGATCGAGGTCGCCGTCTCGGTCGTCGATTTTGGAAGCGGCCCCCTCGCCTTGCCGGCAGTCGAGATCGACACCGACGGCGTCTACGACTACGACGCTCGATACAATGCCGGCCGCTCGGAATATTTCGTGCCCGCGCGCCTCGACGATACCCAATTGAAATCCGCCGAACGCTTAGCAATCCTCGCCCACGAGGAGCTAGGGCTTCGGCACTACAGCCGCAGCGACATGCGGATCACCGCCGACGGCGCCGCGCACTTCCTCGAGGTCAACACCGCCCCCGGGATGACGGAGACCTCCTTGTTCCCCCAGGCCGCCGAGGCGAGTTCCTACGGGATCGAGCGAGTGTACCGCTCACTCGTTGACGTCGCGATGAAGCTCTAGCGACGATCATCGGCCCGGAGCCGAGAGCGCCGCGAAACGCCGGCGTGATTCCCTCCCCCCGGTGGTGGTTGCAGGGGCCGTTCCGAAATGTGTACCCGGCGGGAGTGTTTCACGTGGAACGCCGGCCGGGAACTCCCGCAAACGCGAATTCTGCCTTTGCTCGACTTGCACAGGGGAGTGCCCCGAATCGTCAACGTTTGACTTACCGTACACAGTGCGCCGGGGTCTAATGCCGCTGGGATTTTGCTGCTGGGGATGGTCTTGACTCGGCGCGAGAACTCCTGGTCTTCTGATTTTCGATCAGGCTTCGGGCTTTCAAAGCGGCGGAGGTCCGCATCCGGGATGTCCCGGCGGCTTCAGTCTCGTCACGGAGTCATGCCAGGTGCGATTGACGGAAGGGTGATACACCCTGGGCCGTCAAATCTGGTGTTCAGGCTCAATTCCGAGCGGACTTCGTGCACAAAAGGCGCAAGGCGCGTTGGTCTCACGAACGGAAACACTCCGGAAAAGGCTACTCTGCAAGTCAGGTTTAACCGCAGTTCTCGCCAGAAGCCCGCCCGGGCGGGTCTTCGCATGCTCTGAGGCGAACCCGATTTCAGTGACGGGATTCGATTCCTGTTGAGAAGTAGGGGCCCACCCTGCATGCGGTCGCGCACGCCGCCCGGACTCCCTGTCCCTCCGTTTCACGTGAAACGGACCGTCGTCAGCCCTTGAATACTCCGGGGTCTTCGGGCGCGAGCGTACCGAGGATGCGATTGAGATCGTCGACGGTGGCGAACTCGATCGATATGCTCCCCTTTCGCTTGCCCAGGGAGACCTTTACCTTCGTATCGAAACGGTCCCCGAGGCGGGAAGCAAGGTCGTTGAGCATGGGGTTATTTCCACCCGCCCGCGGGGCCCGCCGGGGCGCGCCGAGGTCGACTTCACCGAGCGACACGAGTTCTTCCGTCGCGCGGACACTCAACCCTTCCGCGACGATCCGCTGGGCAAGGCGCTCCATCGCAGCGGGCTCGTCGAGGCCCAGCAACGCGCGGGCGTGCCCGGCGGAAAGGACACCGGCGGCTACCCGCCGCTGCACCAGGGGCGGAAGGCGAAGTAGGCGCAGCGTGTTGGAGATCTGCGGCCGGGATCTGGCGATGCGGCGGGCCAGTTCGTCCTGCGTGCACCCAAAGTCTTCCAACAGCTGCTGGTATGCCGCAGCTTCCTCCAGCGGATTGAGTTCCGAACGGTGGAGGTTTTCTAGCAATGCGTCACGAAGCAGCTCATCGTCCGATGTGGAGCGGATAATCGCCGGGATGTCGGTGAGGCCCGCTTGCTTCGCCGCTCGCCAACGACGCTCTCCCATGACCAGTTCATAGGGAGCGTCCCCATCGCCGGGGTCGGGAAACGGGCGGACTACGACGGGCTGGAGCACCCCTACTTCGGCAACCGAGTCGGCAAGCTCCGCGAGCTCATCCTCATCAAACACCGTTCGGGGCTGCACCCGGTTCGGTTCGATGTCTGCGACCGGGATCAACCCGAACTCGGCACCGGGTACAGCGACCAGCGGCGCGTCCTCGTTGGACTCGGTTTCACGTGAAACGTCGTTGCTGGTCTCGCCGGGTGCCGCGGCGGGAAAGAACACATCGACCGGGCGAGAGGTTCCCTGGGATGACCCGGCTGGGTTTTGCGGAATCAGGGCCCCGAGGCCGCGACCGAGAGCACGGCGCCGTTCAGTCATCTTTTCCTACTTCCTTCATGTCAGTGGGTCACCCCGCTCAGCAATCTCCTGGGCGGCCTTGAGATACGCCAACGCTCCGCTTGAGCGTGGGTCGTAGGTCATCACCGTTTGGCCGTGCCCCGGTGCCTCCGAGACCCGGATGGACCGGGGGATGACGGTTTCCAGGGTTTGATCTTGAAAGTGTTCCCGTACTTCTTCTTCGACCTGCATCGAGAGATTGGTGCGGCTGTCGTGCATCGTGAGGA
>JAJYRV010000112.1 GCA_021793935.1 Actinomycetes bacterium
ACACGATAGCGCTGGCTAGGCGCGGGGTGGCAGGTCGAGTTTCGCTTCGAGATCGCGCGTGGCGTATCGGAGCGATTGTTCGGCGTCGATCCCTAGCGACTGCGCACGTTGCACGAGCGCTAGTAGCTCGGCGCCGATGGTTTCAGACGACGCGGGTTCCGCCGCGCCGTCAGCTGGCGTCGGGAGCGCCCCGCCGCCAGCAGGGGTCGGTGTATCCGCGGGTGCGAGGGGCTCAACGGAGGCGAGGAGCCCGGCCTTCCGGGCTCGGCTCAGCACCTTCTGGGCGCGCGCGAGCGCCGGCAGGTGAGGGATCCCTTCGAGCGGGTGGGAGCGCGGTTTTTCCGCGTGCTTGATCTCATCCCAGTTCTGCTCCACCTCTTCGGGGGTCGCGGCCTTCCCGCCGGCGAAGACGTGCGGGTGGCGCCGCGTGAGCTTCTCCACGAGGGTGGCGGCGACGTCCTCGAGCGTGAATGCCCCACGTTCGCGGGCGATCTCGGCGTGGAAGAGCACCTGCAGCAGCAGGTCACCCAGTTCCTCCTCGAGCGCCGCGTCGTCCCCGATCTCAGCTGCTTCGGCGACCTCGTACGCCTCCTCGATCGCGTATTTCGTGAGGGAGACGTGGGTCTGCTCCGCGTCCCAGGGGCACCCGCCGGGCCCGCGGAGGTGGGTCATCACCGCGATGGCACGGGCCAACGCGTCCGTGGACGACTGCTGCGCCACTACTCCCCGAGTGCAATCCACTCAGGCGGGCTCTGGTCGATCCCGCCTTGGGCCAGGTCCCAGGTGCCATACCGCGGGTTGAATTCGATGTCCGCGCTCGCGAGGAAGTCGTTGAGCTCCTCGATGACCGCTTCGCCCTCGGGGGCGGACTGGATCTGTTGGCTGATGATGTTCATCCGGGCGAGGTCGAGCACCGCGTCGGGATAAGCGCCGTCCGACTGGATATCCTGGGCGCCGATGGAGTCGAGGAACTCCGCGCCGTCGGCCGGGGATGCGCCGACGCCCTGGGCCGAGCCGGCGTCGATGAGGGCGCGTGCCTGGATGAGGCTGGCGAGAATATCCGCGGGGGTGGGCGGCTCGGCGTAGAACGGTCCGAGTTCCATTCCGTCGTCCACTTCCGAGGTCGTGATCTTCTCCCCGTTCACTGTTGCCGCCACCCCGGCTCCCGGGGCGCAGCCGGCGATGAGCCCCGCTGCGAGCAACGCGCTCGCTGCGACTTTTGCCTTCGTTCGCATTGTCATCCTTCGTTAGGCGTGCGCCTTCTATTCTAATTCCCGTGGCTATCCTACTGCTCGCCCGCGACCTGGGCAGCCGCGGCCACGGAGTGGGCGAAAACGGCGTCGATGAGAGTGGCGACCCACTCCATCAGCGGCTCGTCACGGAGCGGTTTCCCGCCGACCTTGGAGGTCATCGGCGCCGGTACCAGCGCCGTACGGATCGCCGGTTTGAGCACCGTGCCCGGGTAGAGCCGCCGGAGGCGCAGCTGGGCGGATTCGGCGAGCTCGACCGGGGCGAACCGGATGTATTTGCCTTGGCTGGTGATGTCAGCGAGGCCCACCGCCCGGGCCTTCGCCCGCAACCGGGCGACGGCGAACAACCGTTGAACGGGTTCGGGCGGGCGGCCATAGCGGTCGGTGAGCTCGTTGGCGATGTCGTCGATCGCGGCGTCGTCCTCGGCGGCGGCGATCTTCGCGTACGCCTCGAGGCGGAGCCGCTCCTCGGCGACGTAGTCGTGGGGGATGTGCGCGTCGATCGGCAGTTCCACTTTGAGTTCGGGAAGTTCTTCCTCGCCCTCGCCGCGGAAGTTCGCGACCGCTTCGGAGACCATCCGCACGTACAGGTCGAACCCGACCCCGGCGATGTGCCCGGACTGTTCCCCGCCGAGCAGGTTCCCCGCCCCGCGGATCTCCAGGTCCTTCATCGCGACCTGCACCCCGGCGCCGAGGTCGGTGTTCGCGGCGATCGTGCGCAGGCGATCGTAGGCGGTTTCGGTGAGCGGCTTCTCCGGCGGGTAGAAGAAGTAGGCATACGCCCGCTCCCGGCCCCGGCCGACCCGGCCGCGCAGCTGGTGCAGCTGGCTCAGGCCGAACACCTCGGCGCGCTCGACGATGAGGGTGTTCGCGTTGGAGATGTCGAGCCCGGTCTCGACGATGGTCGTGGAGACGAGCACGTCGAAACGCCGCTCCCAGAAGTCGAGAATGACCCGTTCGAGTTCGGCTTCGTTCATCTTCCCGTGCGCGACCGCGATCCGCGCGTCGGGAACGAGCTCGGCGAGGCGGGCGGCGGCCTTGTTGATCGACTCCACCCGGTTGTGCACGTAGAACACCTGCCCATCGCGCAGGAGCTCGCGCCGGATCGCCGCGGCGATCTGCTTGTCCTGGTAGGGCCCGACGTAGGTGAGGACCGGGTGGCGTTCCTCCGGCGGGGTCGCGAGCGTCGACATCTCCCGGATCCCGGTCACCGCCATCTCCAGCGTTCGCGGGATCGGGGTGGCGCTCATCGCGAGCACGTCGACGTTCGTGCGCAGCTGTTTGAGGGTTTCCTTGTGTTCCACCCCGAAGCGCTGCTCCTCGTCGATGATCACCAGGCCGAGGTCCTTGAACCGCACCTCCCCGGTGAGGATGCGGTGGGTGCCGATGAGCACGTCCACCTCCCCGCGGGTGACTTGTTCGCGGATCTCCTGCGATTCCTTCGCCGTCTGGAACCGCGAGAGCGCCTTCACCGAGACGGGGAACGCGGAATACCGTTCGGTGAACGTGTCCAGGTGCTGCTGCACGAGCAGGGTGGTCGGCACGAGCACAGCGACCTGCTTGCCGTCCTGCACCGCTTTGAACGCCGCCCGGATCGCGATCTCGGTCTTGCCGTAGCCCACGTCGCCGAGGATGAGCCGGTCCATCGGGGTGGGCTTTTCCATGTCGGCCTTCACCTCATCGATGGTGACGACCTGGTCGGCGGTCTCCACGTAGGCGAACGCGTCTTCGAGTTCCGCCTGCCAGGGGGTGTCGGGGGCGAACGCGTGCCCCTTCGAGGCCATCCGCGCCGCGTAGAGGCGGATGAGTTCCCCGGCGATCTCCTTCACCGCCCGGCGCGCGCGGGACTTCGTTTTCGCCCAGTCCGAGCCGCCCATCTTGTTCAGCGACGGCGATTCTCCCCCGGTATATTTCGTCACCTGATCGAGGGAGTCGGTGGGCACGAACAGCCGGTCGCCCGGCTGCCCGCGCTTGGCGGGCGCGTACTCGATGACGAGGTATTCCCGGGTCGTCGCGTTCGGGCCGGCGCCCACGGTGCGGGAGAGGAGTTCAACGAACTTGCCGACCCCGTGCTGTTCGTGGACGACGTAGTCTCCGGCCCGCAACGCGAGCGGGTCGACCACGCCGCGGCGCCGGGAGGGCAGGGCGCGCATGTCCCGGGTGGAGGGGCCCGCTCGCCCGGTGAGGTCCGCCTCGGTGAACACCGCGAGTTTCAACGACTCGGACACGAACCCGCGCCGGATCTGCGCCGTTGTCACGAGCACGAGGCCCGCCGCGGGGAGTTCTGGGTCCTCCCCGCCACGGGCGTCGGCGCCCGCGGGGGTCAGTTCGGAGACGAGCCGGGCGGGGACCTCCGCCGAGAGCAGTTGGTCGGTCAGGCGCCGGGCCGGACCGGGCCCCTCGGTGACGAGCACGAGCCGCCACCCCTCACGGGTGAGGTTCTTCAGGTCCGCGACCGCCTCGTCGATCTTCCCGCGGTATCCGTGCACGTCGCGGGTGTCGATGGTGCGCTCGAGCCCGGCCTCCCCCGGCGCGTCCTCGAGGAATTCCTCGAGCTCGGCGTCGGTGGGCAGGGAGCCGAAGGTCCACCACCCGAATCCGTGTTCCCGGGCGCGCTGTTCCATCTCCTGCAACGTGGCGAACGAGCCCGCGGACAACCCGAGATCGTCCACCTGCCCGAGGTCGAGCGGCGCGTCGGCCCCCGCGGCGGCCGAGGTCCACGCGGCGGCGAGGAACTCCCCGGTCGTGGCGACGAGGTCGTGGGAGCGGCGCCGCAGCCGTTCGGGATCGTCGAGGATGACGAGGGAGCCGGCCGGGAAGTGTTCCACCACCGACTCCATCGAATCCACGAGCGCCGGGGCGAGGGATTCCATCCCCTCCACCGCGATCCCCTCGGAGATCTTCGTGAGCATCTCCGCCGCGCCGGGTAGGGCGTCGATGAGGCCGCGGGCGCGTTCCCGCACGGAATCGGTGAGGAGGATCTCCCGGCACGGCGGCGCCCACACGCCGTCCTCGGCGATCTCCAAGGAACGCTGATCGGCGGCGGAGAAGTACCGGATCTCGTCGATTTCGTCGCCGAAGAACTCGATCCGGTGGGGGTGGGGTTCGGTCGGTGCGAACACGTCGATGAGCCCGCCGCGCACCGCGAACTCGCCCCGGCGGGTGACCATGTCCACGCGGGTGTAGGCGGCGTCGACGAGGCGGTGGGCGAAGTCGGCCATCTCGATCCGCATGCCCATCCGGGCGGTGACGGGCTCCAACTCCCCCAGGCCCGTGGGGATGGGCTGCAGGAGTGACCGCACCGGCATGATGAGCACCCGCACCGGCAGGTCGCCCGGGTGGGCGAGGCGGCGGAGGGTGGCGAGGCGCCGGGCGACGGTGTCCGATCGGGGGGAGAGGCGTTCGTGCGGGAGGGTCTCCCAGGCGGGGAAGGTCGCGATCGCTTCCGGATCGATGAAGCTTTCCAGCGCCGCCGCAAGCTCGTCGGTCTCCCGCCCCGTGGCGGTGACGACGACGAGGGGCCGGTCGCTTTCGTTCGCCAGGCCGGCGATGACTGGGATCCGCGCCCCACCCGCGATGGTGACGTGGCGCTCGCTGCCCTCGCGGGCGGCAGCCGTCAGCCCCGCGATCTCGGGATCGCGGCGGAGAACATCAAGCAGCGGGGAAAGGTGCACGCACGTCCTAATCGGTGATGGAAATCTAGGTGGGCCGGTGCAGGCGCTCCTGGGCGGCGGCGAACCCCCTGCCCACCAAATCTGCGATCGCGTCAGCAGCGGCCCCGAGCGTTACCGCCCACTCGGCCCGCTCGGAAGGTGGGAAATCGCGCAACACGAAGGCCGCGGCGTCCATCCGGCCCGGCGGCCGGCCGATCCCCACGCGCAGGCGCAGGTAGTCCTTCGTGCCGAGGGCGGCAGAGGTCGACTTCAGGCCGTTGTGTCCCCCCTCGCCGCCGCCGCGTTTGAGGCGCAGCGTGTGCGGGGGCAGGTCGAGTTCGTCGTGGACGAGGAGGGTCTGTTCGGGGGGGATCGAATAGAATTTCGCGAGCCGGGCGACGACCGGCCCGGAGACGTTCATGTAGGTCTGCGGTTTCGCGAGGATCACTCGCGGCCCGGGCAGACCGCCGTCAAAACCGAGCCGCCCGTCGCACACCTGCGCACGGGCCTTGTGGGCGGCGAAGGGCGCGCCCATCTCCTCGGACACAACGTCGAGCACCATCTGCCCGACGTTGTGCCGGTTCCCTGCGTAGGAGGGCCCGGGGTTGCCGAGGCCCACCACGAGGAAGAGAGACAACGCTTACTCCTCGTCGCCCGCTTCCGCGTCGGCGTCCGCAGCAGCTTCTTCGCCCTCGTCCTCGTCCTCTTCCTCGATCTCGATCTCGGGCTCGTAGATGAGCACGAACACGTCTTCGGGGTCCTGCTCGAGCTCAACGCCCGAGGGGAGTTGCAGATCTGCGGCGCGAACGGCGTCGCCGACCTCGAGGCCCTCGATGTTCGCAACAATCTCTTCCGGCAGCGAGAGCGCTTCGGCGTTGACGAGCACGGTCTGCAGCTCCAGAGTGTGGATCGTGTCCGGGGCGGATTCGCCCTCGATGACCACGGGGATCTCCACGGAGACCTTCTCGCCGCGCTTGATGCCGAGCAGGTCGACGTGCTTGATCTCGCGGCGGACCGGGTCCACCTGGATGTCGCGGGTGAGGGCGAGTTGCTCGCCGCCGTCGTACTTCAGGGTGACGACGGCGTTGGGGTTTCCGCGCAGCGCGAGCCAGGTCGCGTGGCCGGGCAAGCTCAGGTGCTCGGTGTCGCCGCCGTGGCCGTAGAGCACAGCGGGGATCTGGCCATCGCGGCGCGCGCGGCGGGCCGCGCCCTTGCCGAATTCGGTACGCACCGAGGCGTCGAGGTAAATCATGTCGTCAGACACGGTGTTCTCCTAGTTTTCTTGTGAAGGCGGCGCACGCTGGCGGCTCCCGAAAGGATCCCACCGCGTCGATCACGGAGACGGGGCGTCTCCCTCGCCGAGGCAACCCGTTGATTCTAGCTCGACCCGGCGCCCCGCCGCACGCCAGTTGGAAGCCGGTCGCGTGTGATCCCCCGCACGCGGCCGACGACCGCGGACTGCGGCCGCGATGAGATGCGGGCAGCGCCCGGCCCGTCCTAGTTAGGCGTTGCCGTCGAAGAGCGAGGTGACCGAACCGTCGTCGAACACTTCGCGGATAGCGCGGGCGATGAGAGGGGCGATGGAGAGCACGGTGAGGCACTCGAACCGCTTCTCCGGAGGGATGGGGATGGTGTCGGTGACGACGACTTCCCGCGCCCCGCATTCCTGCAGCCGCTGAGCGGCCGGATCGGAGAGCACCCCG
>JAJYRV010000113.1 GCA_021793935.1 Actinomycetes bacterium
GCTGAACCGACCGGAGAAGTCGGCGCGGAGCAGTCCTTCATCGACGTAGTGACGCAGATCGTGTTCGCTCACCCCGCACGCCTGGGCGAGTTGCTCCAGGGTCATCGCGGCGTTCGTTGCCGCCGGGGTGAGTTCGCCGTCCTCCGTCACCACCCGGGCACCGGTGCTCGGTGCTCCCGCGCCCTGGCGGTCGAGCTCTTCGAGACGCGCGCGGATGACCTTCAAGGGCAAGAACGAATCGCGCTGAGCGGCGAGGGCGAAGCGGAGCCGTTCGATGTCGGCCTGGGAATAACTCCGGTAACCGGAGTTGGTCCGGTGCGGGGTGACGATCCCCTGTTCTTCCAAGAACCGAATCTTGGAGATCCGTACCGCCGGGAACTCGGCGGTCAGTAACGCGAGCGCGGCGCCGATGCTCATCGTCGGCGTATGAGACACTCCGTGGGGCCAAGTGCCTGGACCCCCTGGCGCACGTGCGCGCGATGGTTCGGGATCAGGCCCGGGGGTGCGAGCAGGTAGTGCGGGTGTCATGGAGTCGGTTGTTCACCTGCGCTGCGGTTCGGGCTCGGGTGGTAGGTGAGACGGAACTTCCCGATCTGCACTTCATCGCCCGCGACGAGCAGGGCCTCATCGATTCGGACCCGGTTGACGTAGGTGCCGTTGAGGCTGCCGACGTCCCGGACCAGATATCCGTTCGGGGAGAAGAGGAACTGCGCGTGTTTGCGGGAGACGGTGACGTCATCGAGGAAAATATCCGCTTTCGGATGGCGACCCACGGTGGTTCGTTCGGCGTCGAGAAGAAACCGCGCTCCCGCCGTCGGGCCGTGTTGAACGATGAGCAGCGCCGAGGACGGCGGAAGCGCCTCGATCGCTTGACGATCTTCCGCCCGCGCAGGAGTAACCACGCGTTCGATATCGGCCTCACCGACTCGTTCGAACGTGGCCGTGACTTGGGCAGGGTGTTCCTCAGCATCCCGGTGCTGCGGGTCCTGCGGGTCGGGGTTGGTCATCTAGTGCCTCACTCATCCGTTTCTTAACGAGTTCGCTAACTGTAGGTTACTTGGTTTCCGTGGTTGGAGTTGCGAACTCCATCGGTGAAAGAGTCCGAATAGCCGTGATCTCGGTGTCTTCCTCTTCTACCATCGAAACACTTGCACCGACATTACGAAAGCCTGCCAGGGCGCCGCCGGGAATTTCGAGCGCACCGGTGATCGTGGAGACGTTTCCGATCGCCCGCCACCGATAGGGTGGGGAGAGCAGTTCACCGTCGGCGAGGATCCCCCCGGCGGTGTCGATGAAGTAGGAACCCGCAACCAGGCGCACGTCGTCAACGCTGATGGCTTCCGCCCCCGCGTTGCGGAGCTCCTCGAGCATGTGCACCATGTCGTGCGCAGCGACGTTGTGACCGGGGTCGTCGATCGTCACGTGCACTCCCGGGCCGTGCACTTCGACCGACCCGGACAGGATCGCCTGCAAATTCGAATAATTTTTCAGGTATTCACTCTGATCGGACCCCGATTGCAGTTGGCTGCGGTCGGAGCGGAGCTGGCTGCGTTCCTCGGTGAGGTCCTCGTTTCGGCGCGTCACCTCGTCGAGGAGTTTCACAAGGTCGTCCTGGCGCATGTTGGCGAGGTCATCGGTCTGGATCTGCCGGACTTGGACGACGATGCCGAAACCGAGCATCGCGGTGAGGAAGCCGACGAGCAGCTGTGAGCGCCACGGGAATCTCTTCTTCTTCCCGGGCGCGCTCGGGGTGTCTCGGGCGCTGTTGGTGGTCGGCTGCTGGTCTTCCGTCACGGTTATGCCTTAAAGAGGTACCGGCGGATGGAGGCGGAGTTGGAGAAAATTCTGATCCCGAGCACGACGACCACCGCGGTCGACAGCTGCGGACCGACGCCCAACTGGTCGCCGAGGAACACCAGCACCCCGGCGATGACGACGTTGAACAGGAAGGAGGTGACGAACACCCGCTCGTCGAACGTGCCTTCGAAGCGCGCTCGCAGGCCCCCCAGCAGG
The DNA here is from genome assembly GCA_021793935.1 of Actinomycetes bacterium. The sequence goes on from JAJYRV010000113.1 coordinate 2,014, forward strand.
GCATCCAACGCGGCGACGACGGCGATGGGGAGGTAAGGCTGGAGTGCCACGGGAATGTCGATTTGGAAAACGAGGCCGAGAATAACCCCGACGACGAGCCCGGCAACCGCGATCATAGTTCTACTCCTCCCCCTTCAGTGTGCCATGTTCCCCGTCGGCGAGGTTCGCTTCCGGTTCAGCGTAATTCAGCCGCATCGCGTTACCCGCGGGCAGGTCCACCCGTGCGTGTTGGGTGATGGAACTGCCGATGCGGAAATTCGAGTGCAAGAGCTTCAGGTGGCTGGCCCCCGGAGTTTCGGAGAAGGATCGAGTGAGCCGGTCGGGTTCGCCGATGGCGACGATCCGGTACGGGCTCGTGACCGGCTCCAGGTCCACGAGGATCGCCTCGCCGGCGCTGCGGATCGCGGTGCCGAAGGCGAGGCGGCGGTCGTTGATGGAGATCGCTTCTGCCCCGGCCGCCCACAGCGAGTTGACGATGAGCTGGACATCGAAATCTAACACGTGCTCCTCCGGCGAGGACAGTTGGGAGGGTTCGGTGAGTTCGATCTCGATCGCGGGTCCGGATACCGGGATCGTGCCGGCGTGGGCGCCGGCGAGTTCCGCTTCCCGGCTGCGGATTTCGTCCGCGGGTGAATTGAGGTGTCCTTCGAGTTCCCCGATCTCGCTACGCAGATCCATGATCTCCTCGCTCAGGGAGTCCGTGACCGCGGAGCGGTCACGGATCTGTTCCTCCAGGACGGTGCGTGCCTGCAACGCGCTTTCCACGGGCGCGCGCAACTGCCGGGCAGCCCATACTCCCCCCGTGCCGATCGCGATGGTGAGGAGAAGGACGACGATCTCCTGGAACCAGCTGCGCCCCCGGCTGCCCTCGGCGCGACGCTCGGAAACCTCGGCGTAGGCCGGATCGCGTGGCCGTTCCATGATCTCGCGCAGCAGGGTCATCGAGGCATCGGGGCGCGCGCCTCCTTTCCCTGAGCGTTCCTCGTCAGCCGGTGGGTGGGGCGTCATCCGGTTTCTTCTTCCAACCCACGTGGTGGCGGGCCATCGACGTGGTCGCGTGGCGGATGGTCGGCCGATCGGCGTGCGCGCGCAGGTCCTGGTGGAGGACCTGGCGGAACTGGTTGAGATAGGTGATTCCCGCGGTCCAATACAAGTAGACCCCCCACAGCGCCGCCGCCCAGCCGACGACGTAGGCAATGTCACCGACAACGTTGTCGATGCTCGCGAGGAGCAGCAGCGGGAACGCATACATGAGGGCCATCGTTCCCGCCTTGCCGGCGAGGTGTACGGGATAGCCGACGAAGCCGCGCCGGGCCAGTTCGGGCATCGTGAGCCCCACGAGGAGTTCTCGGGCGCCGATAGCAATGACGAGCCACCAAGGAATGAGATCGCGTACGCCCATGCCGATAAGTGTCACGGCGATGAAGAGCCGATCGGCCAGCGGATCGAGAAACTTCCCGAGCCGGGACATCTGGTTGAACCTGCGGGCCACCCAGCCATCAACATAGTCACTGATCCCGGCGACCGCGAGCACGACCACGGCGGCGACGCCGTGACCCTGGAGAATGAGTACGGCCACGACGGGCACGAGTAAGAGCCGCGCCATGGAAATGAGGTTGGGTACAGTCCAAACGCGATCAGTCGCATCCTGAGTTTTCGGCTCCACGATTACTAACCTTACGGGATGGCTGGGAGGATCCTGGATCGGCGCGCTCACGGGAACCGGGGTGAACGCGGGTTTGCACGGCCGTGTCCATCTGCCTCACGCGCCTCTCCCGCCGCAGTCGATCCTGCGACCCTTCGCCTTAGCCCAACAGTTCCGGTAACGCGTCGATCACGCGGGTGGGTTGGATACGACCGGAGCGCAGGTCTTCGCGGGTAGAGTCACCGGTGAGGACGAGGACGGTGTCCATGCCTGCCTCGGTGCCCATCGCGATGTCGGTGGCGAGCCGGTCACCGACCACTACGCATTCGCGATGCGCGCGCTCCCTGCCGACACTCGCGAGGGCGAGGTGAGCGAGATCGGGGCTCGGCTTGCCAAACGTGCGGCTCAAGCGCACCCCCGTGGAGGCCTCGATCGCCGCGATGATCGCGGCCGCATCGGGTTCGCCGCGGCCCCCCGGGTAGGGGCAGAACTTGTCGGGGTTGGTGGCGACGAGGGCCGCCCGCTTGTGGAACCACAGCGCATCGAAAGCGATCTGGAGCTTTTCGTAGGTGAAGGTCCGGTCGAAGGAAGCCAGAACGAAATCGATCTCGGCAGGCTCGGAGCTCAGCCTCACCCCAGCCTCGCGGAGCGCTTCCTGCAGGGGCGGCTCCCCGATCGGGTACACCGCCGCTTCCGGGTGGTTCTCCCGGAGCCACATCGTTGTGGCGGTCACGGAGGTAATCACCTCATCCGGGTGGGTGGGAACACCGAGTCCGGTGAGCTTCGCGGCATAGTCCGCCGGGAGCCGGGTCGGGTTGTTCGTCACGTAGCGTACGGCGGCACCCGTGTCTTTCAGCGCAGCGATCGTTCGCGCGGCCCCAGGGAGCAGTTCCTCCCCCAGATAGATCGTGCCATCAAGATCGAACAGGTACGTCTGGTAGGTCTTCACATTCCGACTTTACCCAGTTCCCCGCCTGGTCGGGCTCTCGCCCGAGTCGGGCTATCGCCGCGGGCAGGATTATTCGTCGCGCCCCGGGCGGGCACGATCGCCTCCGACCTCACCGCTGCTGATGGAGACGTGGGCTCGCTGGCCGGGGGCAAGCGTCCGTTGCCACGGGCACTCCTGTGGACTCTCCTAGGCCCACGACGTCTGTGCGCAACGAGATGCTAGCGACTGACCGCCGCGTGTTCTGGTTCCGGCTCGGGAATCATCCGCAAGCCTTCCGCGGAGTTCGCCGCTTCTAGCAGCAGTTCGATCCATTCGCGGTTGCGTTCCGGTCGGCGGTTGCCGTAGAACACGAACTCCAGTTCCACGCCGGGGTGTACCCAAATGGTGGACCGACCCGAACCGTCGTCCATCCCGTGCGTCCAGTTCAAAGCGAAGCTTTCGTTTCGACGCAGTTTCGTGATCATCACGGTTTTCAAATGTGCTAACGTGCGATCCTCGATCTCGATTTCTGACTGTCCCGAGCCGTAGACGATCTTGCCCAAAATAATCCCTCCCTGCAGCACCGTCGCAGCAGGTGCTCGCGGCTTTCAAAGTGGGCCCGACTATACACCCGAATCCGCAGGGCGGAACAGCAGCGAGGAACGCGTCGCCGCTCCTGCGGTGACCGAGCGGCGGGTATCTTCCTGGGCGAGAAAGGGGAGAATGGTCCTCGCGAGGAACTCCCAGCGCCACTCGCCTCCAAACCCAGACAGCGGCCGGGCCGCGCCCGTGCGGACGCGGCCCGGCCCCTTGCGATTACTGATCCTCGTCTACCGATTCGGTGTCTGGGGACACCTCCCGCTCCCGCTGCTCTGGTGACGAGGCGACGTCCTCCCCGTACTCCTGGAGCACGTCGTCGCCGCGCGGTTCCAGTGTCTCTTCCGGGGGCTGGGTGTCCGGTGGCTGGATCCCCGCCTCCTTATCGCGGTGATCGGTGACGACGAGGTCCTCCTCCTCGTTTACCTCTTCATTCGGTTTCCACAACTTAGCCATCGCGTCCTCCTTCCGCCCCCGATGCTAGGCAGGCCCCGGCCCCGGCGTCGCGGGGTTGACGCGGCTTGTGCACTCGCCGTACCGGCGGTTTTCGGTTCCTGGCGAAGCCGGGGCGCCAAGGAACGGACTTTCAACGACCGCGATGCGCCAATGCCCGGGCGTGGGTTCGGGTCGATGCCGGCCCACATGATGAATTGCCCGGCGGCATGAACGATGCCGCGCGAGGACGTAATGGTCGGGCTGGCGGGATTTGAACCCACGACCCCTGCACCCCCAGTGCAGTGCGCTACCAAGCTGCGCCACAGCCCGTCGAACCGTGTTTGAGACTACCGCATTTTCCGCCGAGACAGAAATCTGCGCGTGAGACCCCCGCCACACTCGTGCTCGCAGTTACGCAGCGCAGCCGCCCATCCTCGTGCTCGTGGAGCCCACCAGGGCGGTCGATGCCCATACCGAGGTTCTCCTCGCCGAGCGCCTCCCACAGATCCGCCGAGGCCAGCCGACGGTCGTGGCGGCCTCCTGCCCGGCTTATCGCAACATCGTCGCACGGGGCGGGGATATGCCCACGGTGAGAGGGGCCTGCGGTGCTTAGGTCCCACCTGCCCGCTCACATCCAGCACGACTTCGCCCCGAGCGAGGCCTGCCGGTAGCGGGCAGCCATCAAGTAGTGGAGGATATCAGCAACCTCGTGCGCGCCCGGACGGTGATGCTGTTCACGGTGCGAACGCCGCTGCCGCTCTCGCTGATCGATGTCGACCTCACTCCTGGGGAACGCCTCGCGATCGTCGGCCCCTCCGGTTCCGGCAAGTCCACCCTGTGGGGCCCTCCAAGTGAGCCCGGGCCAGGCCCAACAGATCGCGCTCGCCCCGTGCTTGCTCGCCGACCCCCACACGCGCGTGTTGGATGAAGCGACCTCCCTCATCGATCCCGCCCCTGCGCGGAACGTGGAGAC
>JAJYRV010000114.1 GCA_021793935.1 Actinomycetes bacterium
TCTTTCAGATTACAGGGGTGCCCCGTTTGGGTCAAAGCAAGTGAGGGATCCCACAGCACGGTTCAGCCGGCGGTCCCCGGCAGGGTCCGCACGGCGCGTGCTTGCCTGGCCCGCGCGGCGAGTTCCGCCGCCGGCGGGTACCCCACTGCCTCCAGGATCAGCGGGTGCGCCGGGGCCACCTGCACCTGCGAGGAGCGCTGCGCGCTCGCCGCGACTTCGCGCAGCCACTGCACCGTCCGGCGCCCCGTGCCGACGGCGAGGGTCGCCCCGACGAGTGCGCGCACCATGTTGTGGCAGAACGCGTCCGCGCGCACCCAGGCGCGCGCCCCGTGCGCGCCCGTCTCCCCCCGCCACGGTTCCCACCGGAATTCCTCCAGGGTGCGGATCGCCGTCGCCCCCGGGCGTGCCTTGCAGAAGGCGGTGAAATCCCGCTCCCCCAGCACCACCTGGCTCGCCTCGTTCAACCGGCCCAGATCCACGGGGTCGTGCGCGAGGGCGAAGTGCCGGTCCAACGGGTCGCGGGCGTAGGTGATTCGGTAGGAGTACTCGCGCCACAGCGCGGAGAACCGCGCGTCGAACCCCTCCGGTGCCGGGACGGCGGCGGTGATGGCGATGTCGGGGGGCAGGACCGCGTTCAGGCGCCGGGTCAGCGCAGCCTGCGGGGCGAGGTCGCTGCGCCCGGGGACCGCGTCCCACGCGGCGGCGGGCAGATCCAGGTGCGCCACCTGGGCCCGGGCATGCACTCCGGCGTCGGTGCGCCCGGCGACGGTGAGCCGGGCGGGTTCTGTCAGGCGCAGGATCCGGTCGCAGGCCGCCTCGAGCTCCCCTTGAACGGTCCGGCGCCCGGGTTGTTTCGCCCAACCGGAGAACTCGGTGCCGTCGTAGCTCAGGTCGATTCGGATGCGCACAGGCCAACTGTACCTGTCGCGCCGTCGGCGTGCGCGTGCGCGGGCCACGGGTTCTGCGACCCCGCGATACGCTTACTCGTTATGGGTAACCCAATCACGCTGTCGGTGGACTGCGGGGGCGGCGGCATCAAGGCCTCCGTCCTCGACGCCGCGGGCACGATGATCGCGCAACCCGTGCGCACGAGCACGCCGTACCCGCTTCCCCCGGAACTCCTCATCAAGGTCATCTGCGACCTCGCGGCGGATCTTCCCGCCGCGGATCGGGTCACGGTGGGGATGCCGGGGATGATCCGCCACGGCGTCGTCATCGCCACCCCGCACTACGTCACCAAAGCGGGCCCGCGGACGAAGGCGCTGCCCGACCTCGTCGAGGAGTGGTCGGGGTTCGATATGCGCCGGCACCTGTCCCGAGCGTTGGACCGGCCGGTCATGGTGCTCAATGACGCCGAGGTGCACGGCTCGGGGGCGATCGCGGGCAGCGGTCTGGAGCTCATCTTCACGCTCGGCACCGGACTCGGGAACGCGCTTTTTGACGGGGGGCGGCTCGCTCCGCATCAGGAGCTCTCCCAAGCCCCGGTCCGGTGGGGGCTCACCTACGACGACTACTTGGGCGAGCACGAACGCATCCGGCTGGGGGATGCCCACTGGTCGCGCCGGGTGCGCACCGTCATCGACCACTTGCGCCCGGTGTACCTGTGGGACCGGCTGTACCTAGGAGGCGGCAACTCCCGCCGGATCAGCCCGAGCGCCCTCGCCCGACTCGGTGACGACGTGATCATCGTGCCCAATTCCGCCGGGATCGTCGGCGGGGTGCGCGCCTGGAACCTGCCTGGCTAACGCGGAGATCCCCCGCCCCCGCCGGGGGCACCTCGCCGGACCTCCCCGCGAGAACTGCCTAATGCCGGTAATCGGAGCGGCGCATCGGCTTTACGCAGTTCTCGGGCCGGTACGCGGCGCCTCGGGCCAGCGTTCCGTTCGGGAACCTGCTTTGTTAGGGTCGGAAAGGTCAGGAGCAGTTCCCCCCCACGTGGACCGATGGAGTTTGACGATGGACGACTGGACCCAAACCCTCGGCGCTACTCCGCTCCTGCTCATCGCGGCGGCGGCGATCGCCGTCATCCTCGTCCTCATCATCCGCTTCAAGGTCCACGCCTTCGTCACCCTCGTGATCGTCTCCATCGGTACCGCGGTGGCCGCCGGTGTCCCGGTGGCGAATGTGCTCGACGTCATGCTCGATGGCTTCGGTGGCACCCTGGCCTCCGTCGCGCTCCTGGTCGGGCTCGGGGCGATGCTCGGGCGGATCATCGAGTACTCCGGCGGCGCCCACGCCCTGGCCGAGAGGTTCGTGAGCGCGTTCGGGGAGAAACGCGCCCCGCTCGCCCTGGGCCTGGCCTCCCTCATCCTCGGGTTCCCGATGTTTTTCGACGCCGGGCTCATCGTCATGCTGCCGATCGTGTTCGCGATCGCGCGGCGGGTGGCGCGCCACAACGTGCTGCTGTTCGGGATCCCGGCCGCTGCGGCATTCTCGGTGATGCACGTGTTCCTCCCGCCCCACCCCGGGCCGGTTTCCGCCGCGGATTTCTACGACGCCAACATCGGGCTCATCCTCCTCATCGGGCTCGTTCTCGTGTTCCCCATCTGGTACGTCTCCGGTTACCTGTGGGGGAAGTTCGTCGCTCGCACCATCCACATCGAGGTGCCTACCCTGTTCGGTGACGCCGAAGAGGACATCCCGGAGAACCCGCCGAAGGTCTCGACGATCATCTCCTTGTTACTACTGCCGATGGTGCTCATCTTCTTCAACACGGGCCTCACCACCCTCGGTGAAGCCGATGTTCTCGACCCCGAGAACGGCCTCGTCGAGGCGTTGATCTTCCTCGGCAACTCCCCGATCGCTCTGCTCATCTCCGTCGTCGTCGCCACGATCGTGCTCGGCAACCTTCGCGGGGAGAAGGGGTCGGTTCTGGAGAAGGTGCTCGACTCCGCGCTCGGGCCGATCAGCTCCGTCGTGCTCATCACCGGCGCTGGTGGCATGTTCGGAGGGGTGCTGCAGGAAACCGGGATCGGTGACGCCCTCTCCGACTCCCTCACCGATCTGGGGCTGCCGGTCATCGTCGCGGCCTACGTCATCGCCGTCATCATGCGCCTCGCGCAGGGGTCGGCAACCGTCGCCCTCGTCACCGCTGCAGGCCTCGCCGCGCCCGCCGTCGCCGCGGGCAGTTACAACGAACTCCAGATCGTCGCGATCACCCTCGCGACCGCCGCGGGTTCGGTCTTCGCCGGCCACGTCAACGACTCCGGCTTCTGGCTCGTGGGGCGGCTGATGAACATGGACGTGAAGACGACGCTGAAGACCTGGACGGTTCAGCAAGCCATCGAATCGGTGTTCGCGTTCGCGATGGTGCTCATCGTGTTCGCCATCGCCTCGGCGTTCTGAGGCTGCCGCCCACCGGGGCTCGGCCGGTCACGGTCACGTGGCCCCGCCCTGAGGGTGATCAGGCGCGGGGTGTGCCCACCTCGTCGGCGAGGCTTTCGAACCGGGCTAACCGCTCCCGGTAGTAGTCCCCGGTGTGTTCCCGCGGTTCCACCCGGGTGAGGACGGGGACCTCGGCGAAGTCACGCACCCCGAGTTGCTCAAGCGCGAGGAGGGCGCTGCCGCGCATCGTGGACCGGGAGATTCCCACGTGGTCGACCGGCAGCCCGAGGGCGTCGGAGAGGATCGGCAGCCAGGTCGGGGCCGCGGAGGTCATCCCCCCCGACAGGACGATCCGTTCCGGCACACCGCCGGCCGCACGCATCTGCTCGGCGATCCGAGCGTAGGAGAGGGCGACCCCTTCCATCGCGCCGCGCAGGAAATCCTCCGGGGTGGTCGAAGCGCTCACGTCCGCGAACGCCGCGCGGATATCGTCGCGCCACTTCGTCCCCCGTTCCCCGGAGAGGAAGGGCACGACCAAGGGGGTCGCCTCCTGCGGTTCGCGGGTGAGCAGGTCGGATTCGTTGATCTCTGGCAGAGCGGAGGGCAGGCGGAAGGTGTCGATGACGAAGGTGAGCACCCGGCCCGCGTCGCTCATCGCTGAGCCGAGTAACGTGCGTTCGGCATCGACCCGGTAGGCCCACAGCCCGGAGGGGAGTTCCTCGACCGGGGTGTCGAGCAAGACCCGGATCGCCCCGGAGGTCGCGGTGGAGATCCCCCACGTGGCGGGCCCGAGCGCGCCGATTCCCAGGTTCGCCGTCAACCCGTCCCCCACCGCCGGGACCCAGACCGCCTCCTCCAATCCCCGCACGCGGGAAGCGAGGGGGCTCCCGGCGAGGGGCACGGTATCGGCGGGGTCCCGGGGCCGGCCGAGCGATTCGGCCGAGACGTCCACCGCGGCCAGAAGCTCCTCGACGTATTCACCGCGGCGGCGGTCGAGCATCCCGCCCCACGCGGCCGCCGCGGTGCCGAGCGCGGGAGTGCCGACGAGCCGGTGGGAGATGTATTCCCCGAGCGCCATGAAGCGGCTCGTGGCCGAGAAGAGTTCGGGCTCTGCCTCCCGGAGCCAGGCGAGTCGGGGCGCGAGGTAGGAGGAATGGAGGCGGGCGCCGGTGAGGTCGTGCAGCCGGTCCCCATCCAGCTCCCGGGCGAGGTGCACGGCGTGCGCGCCCGAGCGGGTGTCCGCGTAGGTGATGCACGGGCCGAGCGCGTTGCCGGCGGCGTCGACGGGGACGAGGGAGGAGGCGAAGGTGTCGATGCCGACCGCGGCGATGGGGCCCGGGATCCGGGGCGCGAGGTGTTCGATCCCGCGCCGCACCTCCTCGACGATCGCGTCGGCGTCGATCGTGGAGCTGCCATCGCTGCCGCTGGAGAGCGTGTGCGTGAGCCGGGTGCGGCGCCCACCCACCTCCCGTCCGCTCGCGTCGTAGACCCCGACCCGCGTGCCTCCAGAGCCCACATCGATCGCCATGACGTAGGGGGCGGCGGATTCTCGGCGGGGAACGTTGAAGGTGGTCATTTCTTCTCCGGGCAGGCGGCGCTGGCGTATGTGCTCCGTCCAGTATTCCCCATCTTCGGGTTCCCCTCGCCCCTACACGCGGCCGGGCCCGGCACCACGCGCAGAACGCGCAAGAGCCCGCCGTGAGAGGTCATCTCACGCGCGGGCTCTTGGTGTTCCCCCGCCTCAGGTGTGTCGGGGCGGTGGGGTTGCCGAGGAGGGTGTTACTTCTCTTCGGAGCTTTCTTCGGCCTCTTGCGCTTCTTCGTCCGCGGAGTCGGCGGCGTCCTCGTCGGTCGCTTCCTCCTGCGGCTCGTCAGCGTCGTCGGCGGCTTCTTCCGCTTCCTTCACGGCGCGGGCCGTCGCCGCCTCGGCTTCCTTCACGGTCGCCTGCTTCGGGCTGTAGGGCTCCATCACGAGCTCGATCACGGCCAAGGGCGCGTTGTCCCCCTGGCGGTTTCCGATCTTGGTGATGCGGGTGTACCCGCCGGGCCGCTCGGCCATCGCCGGGGCGATCTCCGTGAACAGCTTGTGGATGATCGTTTGGCTCTCACTGTTGGCCGGCAGCGCCGCTTGCACCTGGCGGCGTGCGGCGAGGTCGCCGCGCTTCGCCTTCGTGATGAGGCGCTCGGCTACCGGGCGCAGGCGCTTGGCCTTCGTCTCGGTCGTGCGGATGCTGCCGTGCTCGAACAGCGAAACAGCCAAGTTGGAAAGCATACGGCGCTGGTGAGCCGCCCCGCCTCCGAGGCGGGTACCCTTCGTGGGCGTGGGCATGGGTTACTCCAGTTTTGGTATCGGACCGCGGGGGTCAGTTGTACACGTCGAAATCGCCGTCGTAGCCGGCAACGAAGGAAGAGTCGAAGTCAGCGGACGGGTCCTTGAGTTCAAGGCCGAGTTCGGTGAGCTTCTCCTTCACCTCACTGATGGACTTCGCCCCGAAGTTACGGATGTCGAGCAGGTCCGCCTCGGTGCGCGCAACGAGTTCACCCACGACGTGGATGCCCTCACGCTTGAGGCAGTTGTAGGACCGGATCGACAGTTCCAGCTGCTCGATCGGCATCGCGAGGTCTTCGGCGAGCGCCTGATCCGTGGGCGAGGGGCCGATCTCGATCCCTTCGGCCTCGACGTTGAGTTCACGCGCGAGTCCGAACAGTTCCACGAGGGTCTTCCCGGCCGAGGCGAGCGCGTCGCGCGGGGCCATGGACTTCTTCGTTTCGACGTCGACGATGAGCTTGTCGAAGTCGGTGCGCTGCTCCACACGGGTGGCTTCCACCTTGTAGGTGACCTTGAGGACCGGGGAATAGATCGAGTCGACCGGGACCCGGCCGATCTCGGCCTCGATGTCCTTGTTCTGAACGGCGGAAACATACCCGCGCCCGCGCTCGACGGTGAGTTCCACCTCGAGCTTGCCCTTGCCGTTGATCGTCGCCAGGTGCAGGTCGGGGTTGTGGATCTCCACGCCCGCGGGCGGGGTGATGTCGCCAGCGGTGACGACGCCGGGGCCCGCCTTGCGTAGGTACATCACCACGGGTTCGTCGTTCTCGGAAGAAACGACGATGTTCTTGATGTTCAGAATGATCTCGGTGACGTCTTCCTTCACGCCCTCGACGGTGGAGAACTCGTGGAGCACTCCGTCGATGCGGATGGAGGTGACGGCGGCACCGGGGATGGAGGAGAGCAGGGTCCGGCGCAGGGAGTTAGATCGGA
>JAJYRV010000115.1 GCA_021793935.1 Actinomycetes bacterium
GGGGTCACAGAGGCCCAGCTCTCCGCGGCGTATCTGCGCAGCCGGGCGCTCCTCGCAACGGAGGCAGCGCCGATCTACGGGCCCGCGGGGCTCCCAGATTTCCTCGCAAACCTCGCCGAGCACGCCGACTGCGTGCTCGCCACCAACGCACCGGAGATCGGCGTCCACCGGGCCCTGGACTCGCTCGGCATCGCCGACTCCATCTCCCTCGTCTACTGCGACGTCGGTAAACCCGCCGGCTTGGACCGAATCATCCCTGGACTCCTTGCCCAAGGTCCGACCCTTTCCGTCGGCGACATCTGGCTCAACGACCTTGCTCCCGCCGAGCGTCATGGCGCGGACACTGCCCTCGTCGGCGTCGGCGAGCCCGACGGCGAGCCCACCTACCGGGGCGCTACCCTCACCGATCTCTACGACGACATCCTGCGCTGGGCCACGGCAGGCGCACCCTCGACTCCGGTGCCACTCGGTACCGGCCATGATTCCGAAAGGCACGACTGACATGCGTAAATCCTTGGCCATCCCCGCGGCCGTCGCCGCCACGACCCTCACCCTCGCCGCCTGCGGCTCCTCCGGAAACGACAACGCCGAAGGTGACTGGCCGGACGAGATCACCATGTCGCTGGTCCCCTCCATTCAAGGTGAGGACCTCGCCGAAGCCCTCGACCCGCTGACGGAGTACCTGTCCGAGGGCCTGGGCATCGAGGTCAACGGCGTGGTCGCCAACGACTACGCCGCCACCGTCGAAGCGCTCGGGGCGGACCAGTCCCAGGTGATCATCACCGACGCCGGCTCCCTGTTCAACGCGATGGAGCAGTTCAACGCGGAACTGATCCTGCGCGACGTCCGGTTCGGAGCCACCTCCTACGCGGCCCAGGCCGTGACCAACAACCCGGACAAGTACTGTGAGGATGAGGTCGTCACGGCCACCTACGAAGCCTCCGGTGACGAATTCTCCTACTGCAACGGCACCGAACCCGGCGACCAGGCGGGCGGGGAGGGTCCCGCAGGGCTGGAAGCGCTCGGGAAGATCGACGCCGGCACCAAGATCGCGATGCAGTCGGCAACCTCGCCGGCCGGGTACCAGTACCCGATCGTGAGCATGAAGGAACAGGGCATCGACACTGACAACGACATCGAGCAGATCCCGGTCGAGGGTAACAACAACGCCATCCTCAGCGTGTACAACGGCGACGCCGAGATCGGCTTCGCCTACTGGGACGCCCGCGTCGACGTGCTCGAGGAAGCGCCGGACATCTCCGATGAAGTCGTCGTGTTCGCCTACACCGAGATGATCCCCAACGGCGGAGTCGCGGTCACCCCGGACCTGCCCGATGACCTCGTCGCCGAGCTCACCGAGCTCATGGACGCGTACGCGGGTTCTTCCGACGAAGCAGCCGAGGTGATGTTCGACCTCGTGGGCCTGTCGGACTGGACGGACGAAACTGACGAAGACGAGATCACTCGCTACGGCGAGGTCCGCTCTGAATTCTCTGGCTAAAGCGCAGGTAACATCGTGGCCATTTCAGCAACCGAACGGAATCCGCAGGCCTCGGCGGGAAACTCCTGGTCCATCGACCTCTCGGACGTCTCCGTCACCTACCCCAACGGGACCAAAGCGCTGAAGAACGTCTCCCTTCGGATCGAACCGGGCGAGATCGTCTCGATCGTCGGGCTCTCCGGATCAGGGAAATCGACCCTGATCCGCACGATCAACGGTCTCGTACCGGTGACGGCGGGAAAGGTGACGGTCGGCGGCCACGAAGTTACCGAGCTCCGCTCCCGGCAGCTGCGGCAGCTACGGGGACACATCGGGATGATCTTCCAAGGCTTCAACCTCGCCGAACGCACGAGCGTGATGAACAACGTCCTCGTCGGAAGGTTCGCCCACACCCCCACGTACCGCACGCTGCTGGGGCTCGCGTCGGCAGACGATAAACAGCTCGCCCTCGAGGCACTCGACTCCGTGGGGATGTTGGAGAAGGTGTGGAACCGGGCCGGGGCGCTCTCCGGGGGCCAGAAGCAGCGCGTCGCCGTCGCCCGGGCGCTCACGCAACAACCGTCGATCATGCTCGCCGATGAGCCCGTGGCGAGCCTCGACCCCCCGACCGCGCACGCGGTGATGGCCGACCTCGAGCGGATCAGCGCCGAACGTGAACTCACGGTGCTCATCAACATCCACCTCATGGATCTCGCCCGGCAGTACACGCGGCGGATGGTCGGCCTCCGCGATGGTGAGCTCGTGTACGACGGCCCGACCGAGGGCGCCACGGATAAGGATTTCGAGGAGATCTACGGGCGCGCGATCCGCAGCCAGGATCGGTTGGGCGCCTGATCATGGCCGAGGGAATCGCACCACTGAAGGTCCCGCCCCGGCCGCGGAACCCGTGGCGCACCGGCGGTATCATCGCCGCGCTCCTGGGTTTCACCATCCTCACCTGCCTGCCCGCGATCGGCGGGATCGACGTCGATTTCGGCGCGCTCGTGCGCAACTGGGCCAACGGGGCCACGAAGATGAAGCAGCTGCTCCAGCCGAACTTCGCCTTCCTTCCGCGCACCTTCGCCCCGATGCTGGAGACCTTCGCGATGGCGATCGCCGGTGCCGCCTTCGCCGCGGCGGTCTCGATCCCCCTGACGCTGTGGGCCGCCCGACCGAGCAACCCCAACCGGTTCACCCGCCAGTTCGTGCGCACGATCGTCAACATCAACCGCGCCGTTCCCGACCTCGTGTACGCAACGGTTCTCGTCGCGATGGTCGGGGTGGGAACCCTGCCCGGACTCGTGACCCTGTTCCTGTTCGACCTCGGCATCGTCGTCAAACTCGTGTCCGAAGCGATCGAATCCGCGGACAACCATTACATCGAAGCCGGTCAGGCCGCCGGCGGCACCCAAGCCCAGATCAACCGCGCGACCGTCCTGCCCCAATCCTGGACCCTGTACGCGAACCAGTGGCTGTACTCCCTCGAACTCAACGTGCGGATCTCGGCGATCCTCGGGATCGTCGGCGCGGGCGGGATCGGTCGCCTCCTCAACGAGCGGCGGGGTTTCTACGCCTATGACGACGTCTCCATCATCATCCTGGAGATCCTCGTCGTCATCGTCATCATCGAGATGTGTTCCAACGCCCTGCGAAAGAGGTTGCGATGAGTACGCCCACCGCTACGCGCCAACCTCCCGGCGAGGACTTCCTCGTGCCCGCACGGCCCTCCCGGCTTCCCACGACGATCACCTCGATCATCGTCGGCGCCATCGTTCTCGCCGCCACGGCACGCCTGAACATCGCCTGGACCGAATTGGGCGACGTGCCCGGCCGGATCGTTCACTACCTCGGGCTGATGTTCAGCGAACCGAACTGGGAGAAGCTGCCTCGCGCCCTGATGGAGACGTGGCGCTCGATCTCGATGGCGTGGCTCGGCGCGATCGGGTGCGTGGTCATCTCGATCCCGCTGGGGATGCTCGCGGCGCGCGGAGTTGGCCCGACCTGGCTCCGGTACGGGCTGCGGGGCCTGTTCGCGGTGATCCGCGCGGTGCCGGAGGTGATCATCGCCCTCATCCTGTTGACCGTCACCGGCCTCACTCCTTTCACCGGTGCCCTCGCGCTCGGCATCGCCGGAATCGGCACCCAGGGCAAATGGGTCTACGAGACGATCGAATCGGTTCAGGAGGGCGCCTCCGAGGCAGTGCGCGCCGCTGGCGGCGGCACCGCCGAGGTGACCCGGTGGGCGCTCTGGCCGGCCGCGGCGCCGGTGCTCATGTCCTTCGCCCTGTACCGCTTCGAGATCAACATCCGCATGTCCGCCGTGCTCGGCCTCGTCGGCGCGGGCGGAATTGGGAGTATGCTCGCGAATTACACGAACTATCGCCAATGGGACACCGTCGGAATGCTCCTCATCGTCGTCGTCGCGATCACGATGCTTTTCGACCTCATCTCAGGCTCGATACGCCGCCGCATCATGGAAGGAGCACGGGTACGTGTCGTGGACAGGACCGAGTGATACACCCGTATCCGCCCGCATCGCCTCCCTCGCCCCTTCCCTCCAACCCAGCGAAAAACGCGTCATCGACACGATCTCTGCCGACCGCGCCGCGGCAGTGGAGTGCACGGCGCAGGAACTCGCCGACCTCGCGCAGGTGAGCCGCACCTCGGTCATCCGCACCGCGCAAACGCTCGGCTACGACGGCTACCCCCAACTGCGGGTGGCCCTCGCGCGGGAGGTCGCCCTCGTCTCTTCTGACCGCGACGAAGCCGAGCGGGACACCTCCGCCATCGGGGTCCTTCGTGACTCGATCGACCGGTTCGGCCAGAACCTGCCCCGGGTGACGGCGGCGTTGACCGAGGAGTTGGTCACGGACTTCGTCAGGGCTCTCGACGACGCTGATCGCCTCGTCGTTGTTGCCGGCGGGCTGTCCGCCCCGCTCGGGCTCGATGCCGCCATGCGCCTGAGCTCGGCGGGGCGGGCGGCGGAGTTCCTTCCCGACCCCCTCTCCCAGCACATCGCCGCCGCCGGGTTGCAACCCGGGTCGGCATGCCTCGTCCTGTCCGGATCCGGGGCGACCGAATCCAGCGTCGCCGCCGCAGCCGCCGCCCGTGCGGCGGGGGCAACCGTGCTCGCGATGACCTCATTTGCCCGGGCCCCGCTCGTTACCAACGCCGACCTGCCATTGGTCATCCCACCCGTGACCGACTCGTTCCCCGCCGAGCTTCTACGCAGTTCCCGGGCCACCCTGTCCCTCGTGCTCGAGGCGATCGTGGAGCTGCTCGTCAACCGGCGCGGCGACCGCGGGCAGGACGCCCGCGAGCGCGCGCTCAAGGTTGTTGAGAAACAGCTCAGCGAATAACACCTCGTCGGCCCCGCGGCGGTTTTCCCACTCCCTAAGACGATCCGGAGATAAAGGGCGCGAATATGTAGTGTTTCAAAGGGCAGAATCAGGTAATTTTCTATAGGGTGCATCATGGTGCTATCCGCGCGAGCGTGCGCGCAGCCTTCGTACTACGAGCGGCGGAAGGAACAACGTGAGCGAGCCGCGTGATAACCACTTCGTCGTCGACGGGGTCTCTAAAGTCTTCGCCGGCTCCACCCGGGTGTTCGCCCTCGATAACGTCAACCTCGAGCTCCAGCGCGGGTCCTTCACCTGCCTCGTCGGCCCATCCGGCTGCGGGAAGTCCACCCTGCTTCGCATCCTCGGGGAATTGGAGACGGCGACCGCCGGCGACGTACAGATCTCGGCCCCCAAGAGCCGGGCACCGCGCTCAGCGTTCGTGTTCCAGGAACACGGGGTGTTTCCCTGGTTCAACGTCGCCGAGAACGTCGCCTTCGGCCAGCACATGGCCGGGGTAAAGAAGAAGGAACGCGATGAGACCGCCCGCTACTGGATCAACAAGGCGGGGCTGAGCGGTTTCGAGCACGCCTACCCCCACCAGCTTTCGGGCGGGATGCGCCAACGCATCGCGATCGCCCGCGCATTCGCCACCGGCTCTCCCGCCCTGCTCATGGATGAGCCCCTCGGCGCACTCGATGCCCAAACCCGCCGCCTCATGCAGGAACAGCTCGTGGAGCTCTGGGAAGCGGAACGCAAAACGGTCGTGTTGGTGACCCACTCGATCGAGGAGGCGCTGCTGCTGGGCGACCGGGTCGTCGTCATGTCGGCTCGCCCGGGGCGGATCAAGGAAATTATTGACGTGCCGTTCGGCCGGCCCCGCAGCGGGGATATTGAGGCGACAGCGGAGTTCGGGGAACTCAAGCAGCAGATCTGGGAATCGCTGCGGGACGAGGTCGAGACGTCGATGGAGCAGGCATGAAGAACACCGGCGAAACGCTCATCAACGCACAACTGGAGACCGCCGTCGACCGAGAATACCGGCGGGTCCAGTTCCTTAAGCGCCGCGACGTGCTGCTTTCCATCCTCACTCCCCTCCTGCTGCTCGCCGCATGGGAAATCGCGGCGCGCTCCGGGGCGATTGATGCGCGGCTGTTCACCCCGCCCTCAGCGATCGGTGCCCGCGCATGGGAAATGATCGTCAGCGGCAGCTTGTGGGAGCACGTGCTCGGCACCCTCGGCCGGCTCCTCACCGGGCTCGCCGCCGGCGCCGTTGCGGGAATCATCATCGGCCTGCTCATGGGCGTATGGCGCCCCCTGCGCGCAGCCCTCGGCCCCACCTTCACCGCCCTGTATGCGCTGCCGAAGATCGCAATCCTGCCGCTGCTACTCCTCATCTTCGGGCTCACGGAGACGCCGAAGATCCTCTCCGTTGCGATCTCGGTGTTCTTCGTCGTGCAGATCAACACGCTCGCGGGCATCGTGCAGATCGACGAGCGGATCACCGAAGCCGCCCGGGCGTACAAGGCAACAGGGCTGAAGCTGTTCCGCTACGTTCTCCTGCCCGGGGCCCTGCCCTCGGTGATGACGGGTCTGCGGGTGTCCGCGGGGATGAGCGTCATCGTCATCACGGCGGTGGAGTTCGTCGCCTCGAACAACGGACTCGGCTATCTCATCTGGAACTCCTGGCAACTGTTCCAGCCGGACACGATGTTCGTGGGCCTCATCGCCGTCTCCATCATCGGGGCGCGCATCAC